>NZ_JCAMOR010000064.1:0-48262 GCF_059512385.1 Bradyrhizobium sp. Crot121
AGCGAGCGACGGCGGCTCCGAGGGGATGGCTTGGCCGGACCCCATGATCAATTTTGCTGAACTTGACGCACAGAACTCCCCCGTGCTTTTTGTTGCACGGGACCCATGGGTGCAACCGGCACCCGGCTTTCCCTGCGCCCTCTGATCTCGAGGAGGGTGAAACGAGACGCAAAACTCGGGCGTAACGCACCGCGAGAATGCGAACGCACATCCCACACTCCATCGTCATGCCCCGCGAAGGCGGGGCATCCAGCATCCGGCGGCCTCTCGGCTCAAGCACCGCCGTCTCTGGAATACTGGATCGTCCGGTCAAGCCGGAAGATGACAGCGGAGAGGCTGTTTGACAGTTGAAGCAGAACTTACCACTCGTCATTGCGAGCGGAGTTCGCAATGACGGGAGAGAAAGAGCGGCGCACTCGTGCCTATCTCCTCACCCCTGAGGAGACCGCATAGCGGTCGTCTCGAAGGGGAGGCCACCGGCGGGGCCTCATGGTTCTCAAGGCGATGCGAGGCATCGTCCGGAGACGCGCGTTCCGCGCTCCTCACCATGAGGGTCTAGCGCGGCGAGCCTACGCCACGCCCGCGCGCAGGAGGTCGTGGAAATGCACGATGCCGACCGGCTTGCCGGCGTCGACGACGATCAGCGCGGTGACCTTCGATGCGTTCAGCAATTCCAGCGCCTCGCCGGCCAGCGTGTCGCGGCCGATGGTTTTCGGATTCTTGGTCATGACGTCGTCGACGACGGCGGTCATCAGGTCGGAGCGCATATGGCGGCGGAGGTCGCCGTCGGTGACGATGCCGACGAGATGGCTGCGGCGGTCGACGATGCCGACACAGCCAAAACCCTTCGAGGTCATCTCGACCAGCGCGTCCGACATCCTGGTGCCGAGCGGCTTCAGCGGCACAGCCTCGCCAGCATGCATGAGGTCGCGGGTATATTTCAGCATCGCCCCCAGCTTGCCGCCGGGATGCAGCACGCTGAAATCGGTTGAGGTGAAGCCGCGGCCTTCCAGCAGCGCAATCGCCAGCGCATCGCCGAGCGCGAGCATCATCAGCGAGGAGGTGGTCGGCGCCAGATTATGCGGGCAGGCCTCGCGCGCCTTCGGCAGCGTCAGCGCGATATCGGCGGCCTTGCTCAGGCTCGAACCCTTTTCCGCTGTTATCGCGATCACGGGAATGCCGAAGCGCGCGGCGTAAGAGATCAGGTTCTTCATCTCCGGCTGCTCGCCGGACCATGACAGCGCCAGGATGACGTCGTCGGCGGTGATCATGCCGAGATCGCCATGGCTCGCTTCGGCGGCATGGACGAAGAACGCCGGCGTGCCGGTGGAGGCAAAGGTCGCCGCGACCTTGCGGCCGATGTGACCTGATTTGCCGAGCCCGGTGACGATCAGCCGTCCCTTGGCGTTGCGGATCATCTCCGCCGCCGCGGCAAAGGGCGCCCCGAGGTCGGAGCGGAGCGCGGCGTCGATCGCGGCGACACCGCTGGCTTCCGCCTCCAGCGTCCGCAGCGCCGATTGTACGGCGGCGTCAGCGGGCTCGGTGTCCGACGATTTCGGCATCAGCGGTTTGGGCTTGGCCATATCTCTTTACCAGAGGGTCTGTTTCCAGGGAGGAGGGGCGGTGCGCCCAGAGCCGTCTCCCTTAGCACGGCCGGCGGCGGCAGGCGACGCAGCCAGCCGCTCTCAACGAGCCATTAACCATAATTGTTTTAACTCCATTAAGGACGTTCTCGGCCCCGTTCCGCGTTTGCCGTGTAAGTCAAGGAATTTGTTGAGGTATTCTATCGTGGGACGAGGGCGAGCAAGGGGCCGGGCTGGGCGCGCGCGCTATTTGCGCGCGCCTGTCGTGTGCCTTACCGCGCTCGCGGTGAGCGGCCCCTTCGCGCAGGCCCAGACGGTCACGCCCGATTTGTTCAGCCCGTCGCGCACGACCCAGGTGGCGCCGCCTGATTCGCCCCTGCGCAGGACCGCGGCCGAGCTGGCCGATCCGCTCAACGATCCACGATTGCGTGACCGGGATCGCGATGGCCGCGCGCCGTCACGCATTGGCCAGGTGCCGTCTTACGGCCTGCCGGCTGCGAACGGCGCCTCGACGTCAGGCTATGACTCGCTCAACCGCAAACGCCAGCAGCCGAAATATTATCCGGCGCAGGCGAGGCCGAAACGGCCGCCCGGCCCCGGCACGCCGCCGCCCGCGCCACCGCCGAGGACTCTGGCCGGACAATTGCGCCTGTCGATCCCGCCGTCGGAGACGGCCAACAAGCCGCCGGTGCCGCCGGCGATGGCCGGCAATGTGGTGGGCCAGCCGCCGCGCAAGCGGCTTAAGGTCGACGATGATCCGTTCGGCGCGGTCGGCGATTATGCCGGCAGCTTCCTGATCAAGTCCGCGGTCGAACTCAGCGCCGGCTATGAAACCAATCCCGGCCGGCTGTCGGTGCCACAGGGCTCGCCGACCTACGTGATCGCCCCGGAATTCCTGGCGGTGTCCAACTGGGAGCGCCACGCGCTGGTCGCGGACCTGCGCGGCTCCTTCACCGGCTACACCCAAAACCTGACGCCGAACGCCGATGGCACAGCGCTCTCCGCGCCGCTCGATATCGATCGCCCCAACTTCATCGGCCATATCGATGGGCGGCTCGACGTCACCCGTGACACAAGGCTGATGGGGCAGGCGCGGCTGCTCGTCTCCACCGACATCCCCGGCAGTCCGAACGTGCCGGCGGGTCTCGCCAGGTACCCGATCTACACCACGGTCGGCGGCACCTTCGGCGTCGACCAGAATTTCAATCGCCTGCAGGTCTCCGCAGGAGCCACCGTCGACCGCACCGATTACCAATGGTCCAGGCTCACCGACGGCTCGTTGGACTCGAACGATGACCGCAACTTCAGCCAGTACGGCGGCGTCGCGCGCGTCAGCTACGAAGTGAACCCTGCGGTCAAGCCGTTCGTGGAAATCCAAGGCGACAGCCGCGTCCATGATCTGCGGCTCGACCGCTCGGGCTTCGCGCGGGATTCCGTGGGCGGCTATGCGAAGGCCGGCTCGTCCTTCGAGTTCTCGCGGCTGTTGTTCGGCGAAGTCTCGATCGGCTACGCCGCCCGCAACTATCAGGATCCGCGGCTGAACCGGCTGGATGGCCTGCTCACCACGGCATCGCTGACCTGGACCGCGACGCCGCTGACGACGGCCAAATTCTATTCCGACACCCAGCTCGCCGAGACCACGCTGCCCGGCACATCAGGCGTGCTGGCGCGCACCTACACCGTCGAGGTCGATCACGACTTCCGCCGCTGGCTGACCGCGATCGGCAGGTTCACCTACGGCACGCTCGACTACCAGGGCGACAACCGCCTGGACAAGATCTACTCGCTGTCAGGCGACCTCATCTACAAGATGACCCGCAGCCTCTGGATCAAGGGCACCGTCCGCCACGACATATTGGACTCGAGCTCGCCGGGATCGAGCTCGCAGTCGACGGTCATGCTGCTCGGGGTCAGGGTGCAGAATTGAGGGAGAAAGCGGGTGCCTCACTCTCCGTCATGCCCGCGCAGGCGGGGCATCCAGTACGCGGAAGCTTCTCGGCTTATGCTCCGACGCTGATGGAATACTGGGTCACCCGCCTTCGCGGGTGACGACAGTTGAGAGTGGTGCCGGCGCGGCGCACTATCGCGGCAGGTCCGTCTTGCCCATCAGGAAGGTGTCGATCGCGCGGGCGCAGAGGCGGCCTTCGCGGATGGCCCAGACCACCAGCGACTGGCCGCGGCGCATGTCGCCGGCGGAGAAGACGTTGGGCAATGAGGACTGGTAGTCGCTCGTGTTGGCGCGGACGTTGCCGCGCTGGTCGAGGTCGACCGCGAGCTGCTTCAACAGGCCGTCGTGCACGGGATGCACGAAGCCCATCGCCAGCAGCACGAGCTCGGCGTCGAGCTCGAACTCGGTGCCGGGCAGCGGCTTGAACTTGTCGTCGACCTTGATGCAGTGCAGCTTCTTCACCTTGCCGCCAGTGCCCTCGAACTTCTGGGTCAGCACGGCGTATTCCCGGATCGCGCCTTCGGCCTGGCTCGACGAGATCCGCATCTTCAACGGCCAGTTCGGCCAGGTCACGCCCTTGTTCTCGCGCTCCGGCGGCGCCGCCATGATCTCGAGCTGGGTCACGGACTTGGCGCCCTGGCGCAGCGAGGTGCCGATGCAGTCGGAGCCGGTGTCGCCGCCGCCGATCACCACCACATGCTTGTCCTTGGCCAGGATCTCGGTCACGCCGTTGAGCGGCTCGCCGGAGACGCGGCGGTTCTGCTGCGGCAGGAAGTCCATCGCGAAATGGATGCCGTCGAGATCGCGGCCGGGGATGGGGAGGTCGCGCGGGGCTTCCGCACCGCCGGTCAGCGCGATCGCGTCGTACTGGCTCTGCAGATCGCTCGGATCGATCGCGCCGGGTGCATCGCCTCCGACTTGGGCGCCGTAATGGAAGGTGACGCCTTCGGCCTCCATTTGCGTGACGCGGCGATCGATGATGCCCTTCTCCATCTTGAAGTCGGGAATGCCGTAACGCAGCAGTCCGCCGGCCTTGGCATACTTCTCATAGACATGCACGTCGTGCCCGGCGCGCGCGAGCTGCTGCGCGCAGGCCATGCCCGCCGGCCCCGCGCCGATCACCGCGACCTTCTTGCCGGTCTTCTCGGCCGGGACTTCCGGCTTCAGCCAGCCATTGTCCCAGGCGCGGTCGACGATCGCGCATTCGATGGTCTTGATGGTGACGGGGTTGTCGTCGATGTTGAGCGTGCAGGACGCCTCGCACGGCGCCGGACAGATGCGGCCGGTGAATTCGGGGAAGTTGTTGGTCGAATGCAGGTTGCGCGAGGCTTCTTCCCAATTGCCCTGATAGACGAGGTCGTTCCAGTCGGGGATCTGGTTGTTGACCGGGCAGCCGGGTGTGCCCGGCGCGACCGAGCCGGTGCCGTGGCAGTAGGGAATGCCGCAGTTCATGCAGCGCGCGGCCTGATCGCGGAGGTCCTTCTCGCTGAGCGGAATGACGAACTCGTGGAAATGCTTCAGCCGCTCGGTGACCGGCGTGTACTTGCGGTCGTGCCGCTCGATCTCGAGGAAACCTGTGATCTTTCCCATTAAGCCTGAGGCCCCTGCACCTGGTTCGTCTTGTTTCGTCATCCGGGCTCGCGTCACGCGCCCCGTTAGACCCTCATCCTGAGGACCGGCGCTCGCGCCGCGTCTCGAAGGATGAAGGCCGGTATCCTGGCCTCATGGTTCGAGACGGCGCTTCGCGCCTCCTCACCATGAGGGTCTTGTGACTACGCTCCGATCGCGATTTTCGGCTCGGCGTCGGCGTTCGCCTTCATTTCCTTCAGTGCGCGACGGTACTCGACCGGCATCACCTTGCGGAATTTCGGCAGCCACGCCTTCCAGTCCGCCAGGATCTCGGCGGCCTTCTTCGAGCCGGTCAGCTTAGCGTGCCGCGTGACCAGCACATGGAGCCGTTCGACATCGGAATCAAGCAGGTTCTGGAACACGTCGACCCGGCCATGCGCCTCGAGATCGCCGGCATGGTGATAGGTGGCGGCGTTGATCATCTCTTCCGACAGCACCGGTTCCAGCTCGACCATCGAAAGGTTGCACAGTTTCGGGAAGTCGCCGGCTTCGTCCAGGACATAGGCGATACCGCCGGACATGCCGGCTGCGAAGTTCCGGCCGGTCTTGCCGAGCACGACGACGATGCCGCCGGTCATGTATTCGCAGCAATGATCGCCGGCGCCCTCGACGACCGCGACCGCGCCGGAATTGCGCACGGCGAAGCGTTCGCCGGCGATGCCGCGGAAGTAGCATTCGCCCTCGATCGCGCCGTACATCACGGTGTTGCCGACGATGATCGACTCCTCCGGCACGATGCCGGAATTCTTCGGCGGCTTGACGATGAGGCGTCCACCAGAAAGGCCCTTGCCGACATAGTCGTTGCCTTCACCTTCGAGCTCGAAGGTGACGCCCTTGGCAAGCCACGCGCCGAATGCCTGGCCCGCGGTACCCTTGAGGCTGACATGGATGGTATCGAGCGGCAGGCCTTCATGGCCGTAGATCTTCGCCACCTGGCCCGACAGCATCGCGCCGGCGGAGCGGTCGGTGTTGTTGATCTCCTCCTCGATCCTGACAGGCGCGCCACGGTCGAGCGCGGCGCGGGCCTTCTCGATCAGGCGACGGTCGAGCACGGCTTCCAGATGATGGTTCTGGGCCTCCGAACGGTATATCTTCTGGCCCTTCTCCTCCTTCTGCCGCACGAACAGCCGCGAGAAATCGAGGCCCTTGGCCTTCCAATGCGCCACCAGCGAGGTCTGGTCGAGCATCTGGGTCTGGCCGACCATCTCGTCGAATGTCCTGTAGCCGAGCGTCGCCATGATCTCGCGCACTTCCTCGGCGACGAAGAAGAAGTAGTTGATCACGTGCTCGGGCTGGCCGGTGAAGCGCTTGCGCAGGACCGGGTCCTGGGTCGCGACGCCGACCGGGCAGGTGTTGAGATGGCACTTGCGCATCATGATGCAGCCGGCAGCGATCAAGGGCGCCGTGGCGAAGCCGAACTCGTCGGCCCCGAGCAGCGCGCCGATCACGACATCACGCCCGGTGCGGAAGCCGCCGTCGACCTGCACCGAGATGCGGCTGCGCAGCCGCTCGCGCACCAGCGTCTGGTGAGTTTCGGCGAGCCCGATCTCCCACGGGCTGCCGGCATGCTTGATCGAGGTGAGGGGCGAGGCACCGGTGCCGCCCTCGAAGCCCGCGATCGTCACATGGTCGGCACGCGCCTTCGCGACACCGGCGGCAACCGTGCCGACGCCGATCTCGGAGACGAGCTTGACCGACACGGCGCCGTCCGGATTGACGTTCTTCAGGTCGTAGATGAGCTGCGCCAGATCCTCGATCGAATAGATGTCGTGGTGCGGCGGCGGCGAGATCAGGCCGACGCCGGGCGTCGAATGGCGAACGCGGGCGATCGTCGCGTCGACCTTGTGGCCGGGCAACTGGCCGCCTTCGCCGGGCTTGGCGCCCTGCGCCATCTTGATCTGCATCATGTCGGAATTGACGAGATATTCCGTCGTCACGCCGAAGCGGCCCGAGGCGACCTGCTTGATCGCCGAGCGCATGGAATCGCCGTTCGGCAGCGGCTTGAAGCGATCGGATTCCTCGCCGCCTTCGCCGGTGTTGGACTTGCCGCCGATCCGGTTCATCGCGATCGCGAGCGTGGTGTGCGCCTCGCGTGAGATCGAGCCGAACGACATCGCGCCCGTGGAGAAGCGCTTGACGATCTCCTTGGCCGGTTCGACCTCCTCGAGCTTCACCGGCTTGCGCTTTTCTTCTGCCGCGGTCTTGATCCGGAACAGGCCGCGCAGCGTCAGCAGCCGCTCCTGCTGCTCGTTCAGGATCTTGGCAAATGCGCGATAACGCTCGAGCGAGTTGCCGCGCACGGCGTGCTGCAGCGTCGAGACCGACTCGGCGGTCCAGGCGTGATCCTCGCCGCGGGTGCGGTAAGCGTACTCGCCGCCGACATCGAGCGCGGTCTTGTAGACCTGGGCGTCGCCGAACGCATCGGCATGCCGACGCGCGGTTTCCTCGGCGATCTCACCCAGCCCCACGCCTTCGATGCGGGTGTGGGTGCCGGCAAAATACTTGCCGACGAAATCGGCCTTCAGCCCGACGGCGTCGAAGATCTGCGCGCCGCAATAGGACTGGTAGGTCGAAATGCCCATCTTGGACATCACCTTGAGCAAGCCCTTGCCGATCGACTTGATGTAGCGCTTGACGATCTCCTTGTCGTCGAGCCCGCCCGGCAGGCGGTCCTTCATCGCGATGATGGTCTCGAATGCGAGGTAGGGATTGATCGCCTCCGCGCCGTAGCCGGCGAGACAGGCGAAATGGTGCACTTCGCGCGGCTCTCCGGATTCGACCACGAGGCCGACCGACGTACGCAAGCCGGTGCGGATCAAATGATGATGCACGGCGGCGCAGGCGAGCAGCGCGGGGATCGGGATCCGGTCGGTGCCGGTCATGCGGTCGGACAGGATGATGATGTTGATGCCTTCGCGCACCGCGCCCTCGGCGCGCGCGCAGAGCTCATCCAGCACCTGCTCCATGCCGGCCGCGCCGAAGCCGGCGTGGAAGGTGGTGTCCAGCGTGCGCGACTTGAAATGCGTCTCGGCAACATCGGAGATCGAGCGGATCTTCTCCAGATCCGCGTCGGTCAGGATCGGCTGGCGCACTTCGAGGCGCTTGGTGGAGGCGAGCCCCTGCAGGTCGAACAGGTTCGGCCGCGGCCCGATGATCGAGACGAGGCTCATCACCAGCTCCTCGCGGATCGGGTCGATCGGCGGGTTCGTCACCTGCGCGAAGTTCTGCTTGAAGTAGGTGAACAGCGGCTTCGCCTTGTCCGACAGCGCCGAGATCGGCGTGTCGTTGCCCATCGAGCCCGCGGCTTCCTCGCCGGTTGCTGCCATCGGCGTCATCAGGATGTTGATGTCTTCCTGCGAATAGCCGAATGCCTGCTGGCGATCGAGCAGCGGCAGGTTCGAACGCACGCTCTTGGTCGGCGCGTCAGGCAGTTCTTCGAGCTGCATCTGGGTGCGGGCCAGCCAGTCGCGATAGGGATGGCTCTTGGCCAGATCGGCCTTGATCTCGTCGTCGGGAATGAGCCGGCCCTGCTCGAGATCGACGAGCAGCATCTTGCCCGGCTGCAGCCGCCACTTGGTGACGATCTGGTCCTCCGGGATCTTCAGCACGCCCATCTCGGACGCCATCACGATGCGGTCGTCTTTTGTCACCAGATAGCGCGCCGGCCGCAGGCCGTTGCGATCGAGCGTGGCGCCGATCTTGCGGCCGTCGGTGAACGCGATCGCGGCGGGGCCGTCCCACGGCTCCATCATCGCGGCATGATATTCGTAGAAGGCGCGGCGCTCTTCATCCATCAAGGGATTGCCGGCCCACGCTTCCGGAATCATCATCATCACCGCGTGCGGCAGCGAGTAGCCGCCCTGCACCAGGAATTCGAGCGCATTGTCGAAGCAGGCGGTGTCGCTTTGGCCTTCGTAGGAGATCGGCCAGAGGCGGCTGATGTCTTTGCCGTAGAGCTCCGAATGCACGGAGGCCTGCCGCGCCGCCATCCAGTTGACGTTGCCGCGCAGCGTGTTGATCTCGCCGTTATGCGCGATCATGCGATAGGGATGCGCCAGCGACCAGGCCGGGAAGGTGTTGGTCGAGAAGCGCTGGTGCACCAGCGCCAGCGCGCTCGCGAAATCGTCCTCGTGCAGGTCCGGATAATACTTGCCGAGCTGATCGGCCAGGAACATGCCCTTGTAGATCACGGTGCGGCACGAGAACGAGACCGGGTAGTAGCCGGCCATGCCGCGATCGCGGCGCTGATAGATCGCCTGCGAGATCGACTTGCGCAGGATGTAGAGCCGGCGCTCGAACTCGTCCTCGGTCTTGCCGACGCCGTTGCGGCCGATGAATACCTGCAGGTGATAGGGCTCGGTCGGCTTCACGGTGACGCCGAGGGAGGAGTTGTCGGTCGGCACGTCGCGCCAGCCGAGCAGCTTGAAGCCCTCGTTCTTGATCTCGTCGGCGATGATGCTCTTGATGACGTTGCGCCAGGCGGCATCGCGCGGCAGGAACAGCGCACCGATTGCATAGTCGCCCGGCTGCGGCAGCTTGAAGCCAAGCTCGGCCGCCTTGCGCGCGAAGAAAGCGTGCGGGATCTGCACCAGGATGCCGGCGCCGTCACCGGCGCGCGGATCGGCGCCGACCGCGCCGCGGTGCTCAAGGTTGCAAAGAATGTTCAGCGCGTCGGAGACAATCTGGTGCGAGGGTTTGCCCTTGATGTTGGCGATGAAGCCGACGCCGCAGGCATCCTTCTCCAGGCTCGGGTCGTACATGCCTTCGGCTTTGGGACGCCAATCGTGTTCGCGCGCCGGTTCGTCCGCTTTCGAGGCTGCGGCCGCCGACAACGTCTCTGTCACGATGGTTTCGCGCTCGAATTCCGACCCGCTCATGTTTCCTCTCAAATAAGGCTAAAGGGCCTCACGGTCGTTGGCGCACCTTGGGCGTTGCGGCACCCACTGGGGCCACCGCTCGTCCTCCGCGAGCCGCAATGTCTTAAATCAGGCGAGGAGCGTTCAACGTCCCTGAGGAACGGCCTTGCCCGCAGCATTCTCGGAGCCCGAAGGGCCGAGTTTCCGTTGCAATCCCTATGCCGGGAATTGCTCCGCGATTAAGACAGCTATACTGTCCTAACTCCGACCTTGCCAAATTTTTTTCTATCACACAAGCGCATGAGAGTCCTCGTCCGCATGTAGTTTTGCGCGGTGCGCGACGGGAGGGCCGCCCCCGATTTGAAGCAAACGCGCCGTGATCCGGCCCAAGGACCGCCGGAATTGCCGCTGAAGTTTCCCGCGGGCGCCAGAGGGCAAAAATGCTCCACGCCCAGCGTCTTACAGGAGCTACCGGTGATGAAGCTGTTTACGGGATGGGTCTTGTCTGCGGGCCTCGTTCTTGCGGCCCCGACCGCCAATGCGCAGGTGCTGGCGCCCAATCACGTCGAAAATCCGCTGGTCGTGACCGTGTCCGACTTCGACGGCCCCTATGCGGTGATGCCGCCGGAGGTGCCGGCGCCGCGCTATGGGCCAGCCTACGAACCGGGGCTGCTGCCGCCGATCGAAGTCTACGCCGTGCTGCGCGAAAACGGGTTCCTGCCGCTCGGCATCCCGCGGCAGCACGGGCTGGTCTACACGATCGCGGTCATCGAGCCCGGCGGCAGTGACGGCAGGCTGATCATCGATGCGCGCAGCCGGCGCATCATCCGATTCATTCCGGCCGACGGGATGGATGACGATTATCGAGGCGATCTGAGCGGCGCCTATGGCGCTGCCGGGCCGTTGCCGCCGGCAACCCCTGTTCGCAGCAGCGTGCCGCGGCCGCCGGCCCCCATTCCGCATGTGGCGAGCCGGACCGTGCCGAAGCCCAGGCCGAACCCGCTGACCGCGAAGCGCGCGCCGGAACCGGCCCAGCAATCAGCCGCCGTGCAGCAGAAGCCCGCGGAGACCCAGCAGGCCATTCCACCGGCTGCCGCCCCGACCGTCGGCCAGGTCAAGCCGGCTGCTCCCGCCGCGCCGACCATTCTGCCGACCCAGGAAATGCCGCAGGTGCAGGGCTTGGAGTAGCAAACGTTCCTGTCATTCCGGGGCGATGCATGAGCATCGAACCCGGAATCCATTTCGCCGCCGACACCCGTGGCCAAATGGATTCCGGGCCTGCGCCTGACGGCGCATCCCGGAATGACCGAGAAAAACAAAAACGCCCCGGTTTCCCGGGGCGTTTTGCGTTCGGCCAATATCTGCCGAAGCTGCTGCCGCGATTAGGCGGCGGCCTTGGAGCCGTCGGCGACCTGCGGCGCGGCGGAGCCGGTCGTGATCGGAATGCTGCGCGGTTTCTTGGCCTCGGGAATCTCGCGAATGAGGTCGACGTGGAGCAGGCCGTTCTCAAGCGAAGCGCTCTTCACCTGTACGAAGTCGGCGAGCTGGAACGCGCGCTCAAAGGCCCGAGAGGCGATGCCGCGATAGAGAACGTTGGTATTGTCCTTGCCATTCTCGTTGGCGGTCTTCTCGCCCTTGATCGTCAGCGTGTTTTCCTTCGCGACGATGGAAAGCTCAGCCTCGGAGAAGCCGGAAACCGCAACGCTGATGCGGTAGGCGTTCTCGCCGGTGCGCTCGATGTTGTAGGGGGGATAGCCGGGGCTGCCGTCCGAAGTCGCCTGATCGAGCAGGTTGAAAAAGCGGTCGAAGCCGACGGTGGAACGATAGAACGGGGTCAGATCGTAGGTACGCATGATAGTCCTCCAATGAGCGACTGATTCGATTACCCGCCCGCCATCGGGCCGGGCTTTAGTCTGTGTGCAGCCTGACGTTCCGGTTCCGAAACACTGGTAGCGGCCTGCACGAAGGTGATATGGGTGGGGCCATCAGGCGTTCAAGAGGCGGAAATATCGTCGCTTTTTGGCGCTCACGCCCTTGATTCCCGCCGTCTCTCACCTAGCGGTTCCCCTTCATGACGCTCGTCTCCATTCCAGCCAATCCGGTTCCGGAAGACGTCGTCAGCGGCACCATCAAGACGCCTGATGGCGCTGAATTGCGCTTTGCGCGATGGGCGCCGCCGCCGGGCCGCAAGGGGACAGTCTGCGTGTTCACCGGCCGCAGCGAGATGATCGAGAAATATTTCGAGACCGTGCGCGATCTGCGCGACCGCGGCTTTGCGGTGGCGATGATCGATTGGCGCGGGCAGGGCCATTCCTCGCGGCAGTTGCGCGATCCACGCAAAGGCTATGTGCGCAGCTTTGCCGATTACGAGATCGACGTCGAAACCTTCGTGCAGCAGGTGGTGCTGCCGGATTGTCCGCCGCCCTATTTTGCGCTGGCGCATTCGATGGGCGGGGCCGTGATGTTGCGCATCGCGCATGCGGGAAAACGCTGGTTCGATCGCATGGTGCTGTCGGCACCGATGATCGACCTGCCGGGACGCCGCACCTCATTTGTACCATCCGCGCTGTTGCGGATCATGCGGCTTGCCGGCCAGGGCGGACGCTACGTTCCGGGCGGCAGCGACGATCTGGTCGGGCTTTCGCCCTTCATCAACAATCCCCTCACCAGCGATCCCGTCCGCTTTGCGCGCAACGCGGCGATCCTGGAAGAAGACGCAACGCTCGGCCTCGGTGCGCCAACGGTCGCCTGGGCCGACACCGCCTTCAAGGCGATGCGTACGTTCCGCGAATATTACTATCCCTCGCAGATCCGCCAGCCGATCCTGATGCTGGCGGCGAGCAACGACACCGTGGTGTCGACGCCTGCCATCGAGGAGTTCGCCTATCACTTGCGCGCCGGCTCGCATCTCGTGATCGCCGGCTCCAAGCACGAGATCCTGCAAGAGCAGGACCGCTACCGCGCGCAGTTCTGGGCGGCGTTCGACGCCTTCGTGCCGGGCACGCCGCTGTTCGGGTAGAATATTTCCTCGATCGGCTACAAGGTCTTCAGATATTCGATCAGGGCTTCGCGCTCATTCTTGTCGAGCGCGCGGCCGACGATGCCCTTCGGATACGGTGCGGCTCCCTCGAACGAGCGGCCGCTCACGCTGTTGCCGTGGATCTCTTTTCCGTCGCGATCGGTCGCCGAGAACAGCGTCTGGCCATTCCTGCACGACGTCTCGTCGCTCTTCACGTCCAAGCCGACATGCTCCGGGTCGAAATCACGCGCGCCCATGCAGAACTTTTTTGGACGCTCGGCGGCGGGTCGGAGCAGCCATTCGAGCGAGGCGACGGAGCCGTTGTGCAGATAGGGTGCCGTGGCGCGGTCAAACCACCGAAGCGCGGTGGCGGGGTGTTACACGACTACAGCGTGTGGCGAGGTTTGCCTGAATCCCTCAAAGTGGGTGAATGACCGGAGGGCGCTGCGCTCGGCTGCGCGCTCGTTCACGACTCGGCGGCAAGCCTTCGGGTTTCGACAAGGGTCAGGCGGGCGAGCGGTACGCCGGCTTTCAGGAGCCCCTCACGATAGTGTTGGATATCGGCCGGCTGCTTCCAATGGAAGTTCTTCAAATGTCGATCGACGGTGAAAGTCGGATAGTTGGACATCAGAACGCCGGTCGCGTCCGCCGCCTCCTTGGTCCGCCCCAGCTGAGCCAGCGCGGCGGCACGGATCGCCAGTGCCGGCATATGGTTCGGATTGATGTAGAGCTGCTCGCGCGCCCAGGACAGGGTCGCGTCGTATTGTCCCAGGAGGTAGTGGCTGAACGCGTTCAAGGCTGCCCATTGGTAACGTGGGTCGCTGTTGCCGCGCTGCGCCCCCATCGAAAACAGTTCGATGGCCTGGCGATGCTCACCGCTCACGAGGTGAACATATCCAAGCACGCCGCGCGCGCCCATGTCGTATGGGTTGAGCGCCACGGCGCGGTTCGCCGCATCCAGGGCCGCCTCGTAGTGTCCCTCCACCGAACGCACATAGGACAGGATCTGAAAGGCAAAGGACGAGCGCGGGTCGAGCCGAACGCTGGCCTCCGCAAGGCTCACGATCGAGGTCCACAATTCGCGCGTGCGCTTGATCCAGCCAAACTGAATGCTCTGCACCTGGATGGTGGCGAGATAGGCGTGCGCGATCGAAAGCGTCGGGTCGAGCGCGATCGCTTCCTTGAATAGCGCAATGGAAGCCTCGTAATCTTCCTTGGTGTGCCGGTAATAGTGGGAAAGGCCCTTCAGGAAGCGATCCCACGCCGTGACATCGTTGGAAACGCGGGCAGGTGCGGAAGCCTCCGCGCGGAATATCTCCGTTGCGATCGCCGCGGAGAGACTGGTCGTGATCTCGTCCTGCATCGCGAACAGATCGCCCATGTCGCGGTCATAGCGGCCGGTCCACAGTTGCTCGCCGTTCTCGGGCGCGATCAGCTCGGCGGTCACGCGGATCTTGCTGCCGGCACGCCGCACCGAGCCCTGGATCAGGTAGGTCGCGTCGATCTCGCGGGCGATCAGGCGGGTGCTCACATTCTTGCCCTTGAAGGAGAATGTCGAGTTGCGGCTCAGCACCCGATAGAAGGACTGCAGCGAAAGCGCGTGGATCAGGTCTTCGGTCAATCCGTCGGAAAAATACTCGTCGCTGGAGTCGCTCAAATTGGCGAAGGGAAGCACGCCGACGATCGCGGTCCGCGACTGCCCTGGCAGGCCCGACGAATCCCGCACCTGGCGCCCAGGCGCCTCCGGGCCGCCCGGCTCCCAGGTGAAGACCTCCACGGGGTCCGCGATATTCTTGAAACGATGACTGCCGGTGTTGACCAAGGTGGCTTTGAGGTGCCTGCCGGCTTCGTGATAGGCCTTGGCCGAGGCGGCCAAGCCGCCCGGCGGGGAAACCGTCTCGAGCCGGACGGCGATGTTGACGTCATCGCCGAACAATTCGTCCTCGTCGGCCATCACATCGCCCATGTGAATGCCCATCCGGAACTGCATGACACGGTCGGCGGGAAGCTGGTTATTGCGCTCCGCCATCAGCATCTGCATCTCGATGGCGGCCTCCAGCGCTCCGACGATGCTCGGAAATTCGAGCAGGAAGCCGTCGCCGGTGTTCTTCAGAATACGGCCGCCATGATTGAGGATGATCGGATGGATCGCGGTCCGATGGGCTTTGAAGGCGGCATGCGTGCCCGCCTCGTCGGCGCCCATCATCCGCGAGTAGCCGGCGACATCGGCGCAGACTATGGCAGCTAGCCGTCTCTCCATAACCGTATCTGTGCTCCGGAATCGGCCAGTGACCGCCGCGTGCGCGGCCGACCGTTCCAACCCTTATAAAACAAGATGTACCTGGCGGAAGCCCGATCCTGAGATCATAGTAATGCAAACGTTCCGGAATTGGCAGCGGACGGCGCCGGAAATGTTAGCTGCATGATTTTTATGTCGTGGAATAATGTGGAGCGGCTGTCCTTGTTCGTTGGCCAACGCCCGCGTGAGAGATGACGACGATGCTCGGAATTCACGAACTATGGCTTTTCATCTTGTCGGGGCTGCTGCTTAACGTGACGCCGGGGCCGGACACCGCCTATATCATCGGCAGGAGCATGCAACTCGGATGGCGTGGCGGAGCGGCGGCCGCGCTCGGCATAAGCTGTGGCTGCCTTTTTCATGTCTTCGGCGCGGCGATTGGGCTTTCGGCGCTGCTGATGACGTCCTCACTGGCCTTTACCGCCCTCAAATGGGTCGGCGCAGCCTATCTCCTGTTCACGGGCGTCCAGATGCTGTTGTCACGCCAGCGCGTGATCGCGGATGTCACCCTTCAGGGTGAGGCGCCGACGCTGCGACGGGTGTTCTGGCAGGGCGCGCTCACCAATGCGCTCAATCCGAAGGTGGCGCTGTTCTTCCTCGCCTTCCTGCCGCAGTTCGTGGCGGCTGATTCGCCACACAAGACCGCGGCCTTCCTGCTGCTCGGCGCGATCTTCGTCTTCAACGGCACGCTGTGGTGTTTCGGCGTGGCGGCCTTTGCGGCGCGGGCGGCGATGCGGATCCGCCGCTCCAGCGGCGTGATCGCCTGGATCAACCGCACGCTCGGCGGGCTGTTCGTCTATCTCGGCTTCCGGGTGGCGATGCTGGAGGCGCGCTAGAGAAATCCTCGAGGCTTAGCCGTGGATCTTCACGAGCGCGCTGGCTGCGAGGTAGAACCCGAGCAGGATCATCGCGATCAGGAACCAGCGGCGGAACGCCTCCGGCTGCAGCCGTGACCGCACCGCCTGCCCGACGAACATGCCAACGAAGGACGCCACCATCGCCACCGCCCCGGGCAGCGCGGTCGCGGCGGTCAATACGCCGGCGGCGGTGAGATTGAAGGCGAGGGCGACGGTTGCGGTGGTGAAGAACAGGCCGAGCGCCTGCACCAGCTCGTCCTTCTCCATGCCGATCGCCTGCATGAATGGCATCGACGGAATCACCTGCACGCCGGTCGCCGCCGAGATCACCCCGGTCACGACGCCGACGATGCCGCCGATCCATTTCTCGTCGCGGCGGGCGACCTTGAAGCTGAAGCGGCTGAGGCCCACGACCGCATAGATGATGAGCAGGAGACCAAGAACGACGGTGCCATAGGGCGCATAAGGCCCGGTCAGCAGCCCGCTATTCAGCCAGATGCCGACCACGGTGCCGAGCATCAGAGGCCATAGCCGCTTGAGGATGTCGCGCAGATAAGGGCCGACGAAGGTCTGCCAAATGTTGGTGACGATCGCCGGCACGATCACGATCGAGATCGCCTGCGCGGGCGGCATCGTCACGGCCAGCAGTCCCATGGAAACCGTAGGCAGGCCAAGCCCCAGCGTTCCCTTGACGAAACCGGCAAGCAGGAAGGCGAAGGCGATCAGAATCAGCATCGAGTCGAACATGGGGGCACATTGACCGATCGCCGCAAGCGGCACAATCTGGAGATTACGGAGAATGCCTTCGGCTTTGCCGAAGATAGACGGAGCCCGGTATGCGTTTCGACCTGGTTGATCTGCAGCTCTTCATTGCGGTGGCGGAGACGCGCAGCATCACCAATGGCGCTTCCCGCGTTCATCTGGCACTTGCGTCCGCGAGCGAACGGATCAAGGGGCTCGAGGCTGCGCTTGGCGTCTCGCTGCTCAAGCGCGGCCGCCGCGGTGTCGAGTTGACCGCCGCCGGCGAAAGCCTGCTCGATCATGCGCGGATCGTGATCCACAATGTCGAAGCGCTGCGCGGCGACCTTGCCGCCTATGCCAGCGGCGTTAGGGCGAGCGTGCTGCTGCTCGCCAACACGTCGGGCCTGTCGGAACATCTGCCGCGGGCGCTCGCCGCCTTCCTGCGCGAGCATCCCGACATCAATGTCGACGTCGAGGAACGCGAGAGCGCCGACATCGCGGCTGCGATCGCGACCGGTGCTGCGGATCTCGGCTTCGCCGCCGAGCATGCGTTGCCCGAAAGCGTCGAGCGCTTCCTGTTCAGCGAGGATCGCCTGACGCTGGTGGCCTCGCGCCGCAGCGATCTCGCAGGCCGCCGCCAGATCGATTTCCAGGACGTGACCGGCTATGACTTCGTCGGGCTGACCGCCTCGACCGCGCTGCAGGCCCACATCGCCAAGCACGCGGCCCGGTTAGGGGCCCGTCTGCGGTTCCGGGCGCGCCTGCGCGATTTCGACGCGATCTGCCAGATGGTCGCGGCCGATGTCGGCATCGCCGTGATCCCGGAGACGGCCGCCCGGCGCTGCGCCCGGTCGATGCCGATCGCGTCGATCCGGCTGCGCGACTCCTGGGCCGACCGCAAACTCACGATCTGCGCGCGCAGCTTCAAGGCATTGCCGCGCCCGGCGAAGCTGCTTGTCGACTATCTGCGCAAGGCCGCATCGTGACGGGGGGCTTGCTCAACCGTTGAGCAGCTTCATCGCCGCCTCGTGCACCCGCGGGTCGCCCGCGGCGATGATGCGGCCGCCGCTTTGCGCTGGCTTGCCTTCCCAGGTGGTGACGATGCCGCCGGCGCCGGTGACGATCGGAATCAGGCCTGCGATGTCATACGGCTTGAGCTCGGTCTCGACCACGAGATCGAGATGGCCGGCAGCCAGCATGCAGTAGGAGTAGCAGTCTCCGCCATAGCGCGTGAGCCTGGCGGCGCTCTCGATCCGTCCAAAGCATGCCCGGTCGGTGGCGTTCATCAACAGCGGACTCGTGGTGTAGGCCGTCGCCTCCTTCAGCGATGCGCAGCGCCTGACCGAAAGCCGCCGTTCGCCGGACGGGCCGGAGTAATGAGCTGAACCATTGTCGCCGGAGAACCGCTCGCCGATGTAGGGCTGATGCATCATCCCGAACACCGGCGTGCCCTTGTGCAGCAGTGCGATCAGCGTGCCCCAGATCGGGAAGCCGCCGATGAACGACTTGGTGCCGTCGATCGGATCGAGCACCCAGACATATTCGCCGTCCTCGCGCTCATTGCCGAATTCCTCGCCAACGATGCCGTGCTGGGGGAAATTGGCCTTGATCAACCGCCGCATCACCGCTTCTGCTGCGCGGTCGGCTTCGGTCACCGGATCGAAATCGCTAGCGCTCTTATTGTCGACTGAGAGCGAGGTGCGGAAGAACGGCAGGATGGTTTCGCCGGCGGCGGTCGCGAGGCGGCCGATGAAGGCAGTGAAATCAATGACCGGCACGGCTGTTCCTTAAAGCGAGAAGCGAACTGGCAACTCAGTGCTACTGCCTAGCTCAATCCGGGATAATCCGCACCGACATTGAGGAGGTTTGTCGCCAGCATTTTTGAACGCGAGAGGGGCGCCGCATCCCGCTATGAGTTTTGGTACTAGGTGCAGTCACGAAATCGGGAGGCTGCGATTGAAGAGTAGAATTAACTGTTCATTTCTTGACGAAAAATATTGAAAGAAAACGACAAAAATCGACTTTGGCCCTGTGTTGCGGGTCTGCAAGCCCTGCGGATAATGCATGGGAAATGAATCTAAAACCGCTTGCGTTTTGTGCGGCGCGGCCGCATATTGTTGCGGTGCGGTAGCGCCTCGCGCTATCGCTGCCCTCCTTGGGCGTTTCCTCCCTAGACTTGGGCCGCTTGTTCGTTCAAGCGGCCCTTTTTTCTTTTGGGGTTCTTGCTGTCATTCCGGGGCGTCCGAAGGACGAACCCGGAATCCATCGGGCCGCAGGTATGGTAGTGAGATGGATTCCGGGTTCGCGCTCGCGCGCCCCGGAATGACGATGGATCCTACTCCGCTGCCGCCTGGAACGGACCGAGGTCGCCGAGCGGGACTTCCGCCAGCGCCTCCGCCAAGGTTGCGAAATCGGCGGCCAACTGCGCAAAGCGCGGCCCGCGCTCGCGCCGGCGTTCATCCATGTAGACCGCGCGGTTGAGCTCGAGCTGAACGGTATGCAGCCCGCTCGCCGGGTTGCCGTAGTGCTCGGTGATGAAGCCGCCGGCATAGGGCTTGTTGCGGCCGATCGAATAGCCGAGCCCGCTCATGACGTCTTCGACCACGTCGGGAAGCAGCGGCGCGCAGCTTGTGCCGTAGCGGTCGCCGATGACGATGTCGGGCCGGCGCGGCTCGTCCCGCGACACCCCGATCGACGGCATCGAGTGGCAGTCGACCACAACAACGGTTCCGAACGCCTGGTGCGCCTTGTTGATCAGCCGGCGCAGCGCCCGGTGATAGGGTTTGTAGAGCGCCTCGATCCGCGACAGCGCCTCATCGACATTGAGCCGCTCGCGATAAATCTCCTGGCCGTCGCCGACGACGCGCGGGATCGTGCCAAGCCCGCCAGCGACCCGCATCGAGCGCGTATTGGCAAAGCTCGGAAGCCGGCCCGTGAACATGCGCGGATCGAGCTCATAGGGCTCGCGGTTCACGTCGACATAGGAGCGCGGGAAATGCACCCGCACGACGGGAAAGCCACGCGCGCTCAAGCCTTCGATCAACTCGTCCATGAAGGAGTCTTCCGAGCGCCTGAGCGACGTCAGATCGATCCTGGAAGCGTTGAGGAATTCGGCCGGATAGACCGAGCCCGAATGCGGCGAGTTGAAGATGATCGGCGCCCGCCAATTGACGGGTTCGACGATCTCGAACGGAGGCGGCAATTCACCGTCAGGCCTGCTCATCGTCCGGCGCCGTCCCTTCAATTCCGCTGGGGCTTCCAGCACGATTTTGCCGGAAAAACGGAGGATTTATGTGGGGGCATTGTCGGTAATCACGACCCTTCTGCCAAGCGAAAAAAATCGTGAGCCGGGCTGGAATGTCTCTTAAGAGCGGGTAACGCCCGACGCGATTGATTCGCGCGGCGTTCCGGTCCACAACTAAGTTAAGCATCCGGTCGGCCGCGCCGGCTCATCTTTCACTCGAAATTTACCGCCTATCGGGCTTAGTGTGCGGACCGATCCTCCCAAGCCGGGATTCGACGAAATCAACGCCATGCCCAAGATCCTCCTCGCCGAAGACGACAACGATATGCGCCGCTTCCTGGTCAAGGCGCTCGAAAACGCCGGATTCCAGGTTTCCCCGCACGATAACGGTATGTCGGCCTATCAGAGGCTGCGCGAGGAGCCGTTCGAGATGCTGCTGACCGACATCGTGATGCCGGAGATGGACGGCATCGAGCTCGCCCGCCGCGCCTCGGAACTCGACCCCGACATCAAGATCATGTTCATCACCGGATTCGCCGCCGTCGCCCTGAACTCCGATTCGGAGGCGCCCAAGAACGCCAAGGTGCTGGCCAAGCCCGTGCACCTGCGCGAATTGGTCAGCGAAGTGAACAAGATGCTGGCGGCCTGATCGGCAGCCAAGATTCGCCTTCAAGCGTCCTTGCCTGCCCGCTTGGGGTCCGTTATAGGGACCCGACCCAGCCGATTTTTCGGGCGCGTAGCTCAGCGGGAGAGCACTACCTTGACATGGTAGGGGTCACAGGTTCGATCCCTGTCGCGCCCACCAGCCTTCGCTCGCGAAGCGAGAGAAGGCTGCCGCCCGAAGCCCCACGGGCGCAGGCGGGTTTGCGTCCGCGAGCTACGGCTCGGCAAGCCACTTCTTCCTTCCTTGAGGGCTACGCGTGGCGCAGCCATGCGGAGCAGGCCAGCGCGTCTTCCTGGGATAAGCCGTCGTCACACCTGCGCTGACAAGATCTCGAGCTCGCTGTGGAGATACCCTGAAGGAAACACGACGCCGCATTCGTAGCCGCGTCTCCACACGACGTGGCAGTGCGTGCTCGACTTGAAGCCGTCAAACGACATGAGGAAGTCGTTGGCAAAGAAGTGAAATGAATTCGAGTACAAACCAGCACCGCGCATGTGGAGATTTCTCACCAGGCAGGGATGAACCCCCGAAATCCCGCTAAACGAAAGCAATGCGAACTGGTTCAACTGAACACGTTCTAGGGCACGACGTTCAATCATGACCGGACGCTCCAATTGATAAAATATCCGCAATTGAAATCTGGGAACGCTGCAACTTTCCATCAGTGCGGCTGTCCTAACGCATGCGCTCGTGTTCCTATGGTTAACGGTCGACGCGAAGAAAGCGCGAGCGAGATGGCACAAACCGCACGTCCGCGGGTCGCCTGACACTTTCTACCTTCGCTCTGGCACAAAGTGCACTGACGAGCGCGCCAAAGGTTGGGCTTGTTTGCGCTGCGACTCTCGCCGATTCACGGCGGGCCTCGGGGATATCGGTTTCAGGGCGCGGAACCGCGCCATGCAGGCGGTCGGAGGCATGTTTCGGTTTCCGGCGCCAGTCCGTTTTAGCGGCATGTCACAAATCCTATATAGAGAGATGGCCATCATGCTTGGCTGAGGGGCTTGGCGCGCCTCAGATGACCGGACTGGCCTTTTCCAGAGATGTTTGTACCGCAGTTCGATGGGTGGTCTGTCCGTGGCGTTCCGATCGCCGGCGTTCGCGGCATCGCGAAGCTCACGCCTATCCCGGCGAAAGCGCCCGCCATATGAAGATGGACGGTTCAGATGATCCGTTGCCCCCAAGGGAGACGGACCGGATAAAGGCCGCGCTCACTGCAGGAGATCCGACGGCTTGGTCCAACGCAGAAGTGGCGCGTCTCGTCATCATCCCGGCTCTGGCGGTGCTGTTGTTTGCCGGCGGCGTCTATTGGATCAAGGTACAGCACCCAGCCGCATCGTCGGTCGATCAAGGACCGACATCTACAATACAGGTGCGCCTGGTTCCTCAACGCGAGGAGACACCGATTCCAGTCGATTCGACTTCGCAGGCGACGACGGCGAATGTCGCCCATTCGAATCCTGAAGCCGAACAGCCGGATGATCAGGCGAAGGATGAGGTTGTGATCAAGTCGCCCGACCGCGCGTCCCTGCCTGTTGAAGCCAGTCCCAGCATCCCCAGCATCTCACGTCGTTCGACCGTGGCGAATGTGGTGCCGAATAATGCCCTGCTGAAGTTTCAACAAAGCCTGCTCAAGCACATTGCAAGATTTCAGCGATATCCCGCGGCGGCCCACAATAGGCTACAGGGCACGGTCGAAACGTTCTTCTCGATCGACCGAAAAGGGCGCCTCCTGGGCGTTTGGGTGAAAACAAGCTCCGGCCAGATACTGCTCGATACCGAGGCGATCGAGACCATCAAGAGGGCGCAGCCTCTTCCATCCATCCCAGCCGAACTTCCGGATCGCCTCAACGTCCAGATCCAACTGGCCTTCGATCCATCCTGAGAACGATTGCCGTAGTCACCGGCGGTCTACGGCTGATTGCCCGGCTCGAAAGTGCAGTCGGCGCCGCCGCCGGCCTTTTGCTTGATCACCTTGGGATCGATCGTGCAGGTCAGCTTCGACAGGCCCGCGATGTTCGATCCGGCGGCGCCTTCGGCGGGGATGCCCGCCATCAGCATGGTTGCAAACAATTCGTTGGCGTCGCGGCCTTTCAGCGCGCGCTTGGCGATCTTGAAGGTGATCTCGCAGGAGCGCGACGTGATGTCGACATTGCTGGTGCGGCAGACGATGTTATCGGCGGTGACGGAGATCTTTCCGCCATAGGGAAAATTGGTGTCGCCCTTGAAGAAGGAAGCGACGGTGCGCTTGGGCGCGGCGGCGATCGGCGAGTATTGGGCGACCACGGCGGCGAGCGCCAGTGCCGCCGATCCTGAAGCGGAGGTAGCTGGAGCCGCGCTCGCGCCGCTGATCGAAAGAAAGAGAGTGAGAGCCGCCAATGGTCCAACGCGCATCGTTCCCTGCCTCCTCCGCGTGTCGTCCCCGCGAAGGCGGGGCCATGCCGCGTGATGTCTCGATAGGATTCGGTCATAGTCATCTTCGCAAAACTACTTCCTGTGGTTATGGGCCCCAGGTCAAGCCCGGGACGACGTGGAGACAGCGGGCCCGGAGTTGTGGGACTGGCAAAGCGAAGCGCGCCACCGTTGCGAGCGGAGTACTTGATGATGGGCACGTCGCAGGCGCGCCTTTGCCCACCCTGCACATGCTGCGTATTCCAATCTTTCTCCTCACCCTGAGGAGGTCGCGTAGCGACCGTCTCGAAGGGCGAGGCCACCGGCGGGGCCTCATGGTTCGAGACGCGCTGCGCGCTCCTCACCATGAGGGGCGAGAGGGTGGGCACGTCGCTGCGCCTTTGCTCACCCTACAAATTCGCTGCCTTCAATCCCTCGACCATCGCGCGGACGATGGTGGCGACTTCGCTGCGCAAGGCTTCGATGGGCACTGCGATCAGCTTGTGCTCCAGCCCCAGCGCGACCATGCCGTGGACGGCGGAGAACAGGCTGCGGGCCGTGACGCTCAGCTCTCGCGGTGAGCGCGCGGGAAAGAGCGCGGCGAGCGGGCGGTAGATGTGGCCAAACAGGTCCATCTGCTCGGAGATCGCCCAGTCCGGGACCGGCTTGCCCGGCGCCATCCGGTGCTCGAACAACGCGCGCCATAGCTCGAGATTGTCGGCGGCGAAATCGCAATAGCCGACCGCGATGCGGACCAACGTGTCGGTGGGATCCGCCGGACCGTCCCGCTCCGCCGCGGTGAGGGCCGCGTCGAGCCGCGCTAGTGTGCGCGATCCTATCCGCAGGATCAGCTCGTCGACGTCCTCGACCAGATTGTAGACCGCGCCATTGGCGATGCCGAGTTCGCTGGCGAGATCGCGCGTCTTCAGGCCGGCCAATCCGCTGGCGGCGATCGACCGCTCTGCTGCCTCGATCAGCCGCTCGCGGTTTTTGGCTCGTCGTTCCAGGGCCTTGGACATTTGTCAATCACATTTTGAGCGTTGCTCAAGAAATTATTGAACCGCAAAGATGATGTGAGCGATGCTCATAACAGGGAGCTGGCAAATGTTCAAAACCATTTTCACGCTTTTCCGCGGCACCGTGGCCGCGGCGGAGGAGGAGCTGCAGGATCGCTCGGCCCTCCTCATCCTCGACCAGCGGACCGCTCGCCACCGCTGAGAAGCTCGCCGAGCTGGGCTTTGGTCCCCGCATGAAATCGACTGCCGACGACGTGCTCGCACGGCTCAAAGCCGGGCGCGCAGCTACTGCCTGAACCTTCAAGTCCTCAACATTGTTCATTTAAGGAGAGATTGCCATGAACCAGAACGTCCAGCCCCACAGCAATGCGTGGGTCACCTTCACCTATGCCTCCTTCCTCGGCTCCGCCTTCCTGGTCGGCGTCGGCATATTCTTCCTGCCCGTCGATCTCTGGATGAAGGGCTATCTCACCATGGGCATCGTGATGCTGGTACAGACCTGCGTCACCCTGACCAAGACGGTCCGCGACGTCCATGAAGGCGGCAAGCTGGTGAACCGCATCGAGGACGCCAAGGCCGAACGGATCCTGATGGAAGTGTCCAAGGCGGCCTGACCAGGCAGCCGGAGATGGAACGAACTTCGCGAGGCGGCGGATGTCTGGCATCCGCCGCTTTTCGCCGCGAGGATGCAGCGATGACGGCGCGCAAGGGAGCATTTACCTTCTCACCGTGAGCGCCGCCTGGCGCTTACAGCGCCTTAATGGGCGAAGGGCAGTAATCTGGCCCGACAACGGGCAGCGGCATGGCGTCTTGGAGTAGAATCTCGGTCTCGCGCTTGCGCGAAAGATTTGGCAAAGCCGGCGTGGCACTGGCGCGCCTGCCCGGCCACGCCAACTTCTGGCTCAAGGCGTTGTCGCAGCCAAACATCGATCTCACCTTGCGCACGCATGCGGGCCTTCGCACGCGCATCGTCGAGCGTCCGGGCGTCTCGCTGCCGCAGGAGGAATTGGCGGCACTGGTCTCGCAGCTACGCGTCGTGGCCGCCAAGACGCTGCCGCAGGAGAGCTTGACTTACGGCATCTTCTCCGGCGAGTCAGAGCGTCTCGCGCGCGCCATCGTCACGTTGATCTCCGAGGAGGGAACCGGACGGCCGATCGCCTTCAATGCGCTGTCGGTGATGGAGGTCGAGCTCGACGGCGCACCGATCGACGTCACCCATCTCGGCCTCGTGATGGTCGACCCTGACGTGCGCGGGCAGGGGCTGTCCTGGGTGCTCTATGGCATGACCGCACTGGTGCTGTTTGCGCGCGACGGGCTGCGTCCGAAATGGATTTCCAATGTCACGCAGGTGCCGGCGGTGGTCGGCATGGTCTGTGAGACATTTTCCGATGTGTACCCGTCGCCGCTATCAGGCGCGCGGCGCAGTTTTGCGCACCTGCAGCTCGCGCGCGGGATCATGGCGCGTCATCGCGCGGTGTTTGGTGTCGGTTCCGAGGCCGGCTTTGACGAAGAGCGCTTCGTCATCACCAATGCCTACACCGGCGGCTCGGATGCGCTGAAGAAGAGCTTCGAGATCGCGCCAAAGCACCGCAATGCGATCTATGGCGAGTTCTGCGCTCGCGAGCTCGACTATGCGCGCGGCGATGACGTGCTGCAGCTCGGCCGCATCGATCTGGCCGGCGCGCGGCGCTATCTCACGAGCGAGGTGCCGGCGGGCTCGCTGCCGGCGCTGATTGCCGCCTCCGCCGTGCTGGCGTTGCAGCGGCTGGTGTTGCCGTTCTTCCACTGGTTGGATGACACGCGCACGTTCGGCTCGCTGCGGCCGCGTTCTCGCGACAAGGATGGGCGCCGATGAATCCCGGGATCGTGGCCGATTCCATCGTCAATCTCTGCGGTGCGATCGGGCTCTGCGTCGCGATGATGACGTTCTACTGGCGCGACCCGAACAGCCCGCTGACGCGGCGCCTCTTGTTCGGACTCGGCGTGATCGCGCTCCTGTTCCTGGTGCGCGGCGTGGCGTGGTGGAGCGGCAGCGATGTGCTGGATCGCCTGAGCGTCATTCCGGCGGCGCTGATCCCGCTTGGCGCGCTTGTCGTGACCGAAGGCATGCTGCGGCGGCATGCGCCGCGCGTGGTGAAGATGCTGGCGGTGTTCGGCGGCATCTTGCTCGGCCTTGGCGGCGCGCTCGGGCTTGCCCGGTTCACGACGGCTTATGCTGTTTCGTTGTCGCTGTTCCAGCTTGCGGGCTTTCTCGTCTGTGCCTTGTTGCTCGCGCGCCGCGATCGCGCTTCGCTGATGGCGTCGGAAAACCGCAGCATCGGACGTCTCGCAGCTGGCGCGCTGATCGTGATTCCGTTCGTGATCACCGATTTCCGCACGCTGTTTCCGGACATCCCGGTCCGGCTCGGTGCGATCGGCGCGCTCTTGACCGTGACCGTGATCCTGATCGCAGGGGGCGGTGCCGAGACGCGGCGTCACGGGCTTGCGCTGATGACCTTGCGGCTTGGCAGCTCGGCGCTGCTCGGCATCGCCGCCGCCTTCATCGCCGGCGATGTCGATGCCGCGCAGATCGAGCGCTTCTGCGCGGTCGCGGTCGCCGGCGTGCTCACGATCGCCCTGATGACGGATGCGCTGCGCGCGGTGTTCGAGGCGCAGGAGCCGGGGGTCTTGAATGCGGCAGCGCTGTCGACGGCGAGGACGCGTGACGAATTGATCGCCGAACTGGCGCGGCATCCGATCTTCGAGCACGCGCGGCGCTACCGCGAGGCCGAGCTCGCCAGTTACGATCCGCCGCGCTTGCGGGAATTGTTCGCCACGCAGCGGGTGCTGCGCCGGTCGGGTGCGCCCTGGGGATATCCACCTGACGACCCCGCGGTCGAGCGCGTGCTCTCGCTGATTGCGGCCAACAGCGCCACGCATGTGATCGTGCTCTCGCATGATCCGGTCGACCTGATCGTGCTCGCCGTGCCCGTCACATCAGCCGATCCCGCCACCGAAACCGCGCTCGCACTGGTGCGGCGGTTGCTGGCGCTGACGCCAGAGACGGTGTGAGGTCGGCGGAAATCCGCCGGCCTCTTTGGATCTCCGCTCGCCTATCAGCCGCAGACCTGCGTCGGCTGTGTACGCCAGCCGTGCGTGGTGTGGACGCGGCGATTCACGACATAGCAATTGCCGTTGTCGTAATAGGTGTCGCTGTAGCCGTAATACGGGTAGCCATAGCCGTACGGATAGTCGTAGGCATAGTCATCGTAATAATAGGGATCGTACAAGCCGAGGCCGAAGCCCGTGCCGAAGGCGAAGCGCCGTCCATGGAAGCCGCGGCCGTGGAAGCCGCCACCACGGAATCCGCCGAAGCCCTGATGAATACCGCCGAAGGCGTTGTGGAATCCGCCGCCGGCAAAGCCGCCGCGGAAACCACCGCCGCCGAAGCCGCCATGGAATCCGCCACCGCCAAATCCGCCGCCATGAAAGCCGCCGCCACCAAAACCGCCGCCGTGGAAGCCGCCGCCACCGCCAAAGCCGCCACCATGGCCGCCGCCGCCTCCGCCGCCACGCGCCAACGCAACCGTCGGCGCTGCCGCAAGACCAACCGATGCAGCCGCCAACAATGCGATAACCATCTTGCGTAACATTACACCACTCCGTCAGTATCGCACCCACCCCGCGATAATGATGAGGTGGCGATCATTTGCGAGATCGCGATGCGCACACCTCTCAACTCCGTGCGAGCGTCTTTAAATTCCAGTTTAGAGAGAATTGAACGGCGCAGTCGGAGCGGCGCCGCGGTATTACATCGGAAATGAAAACGCCGGCTTTGTTGCGGGCGAAAAAGCGACCGCGGCGCGAAAGCTGCGGTCGCGGTCCCGGAATTCGCATGGAGGAGCGCTGCAGCGCTGCTCGATATCCATGAGGCGGCGACTATTTTCCCTTCACGAACGCCGCGAAAGCATCCGCATAATCCGGATGCCAGCGCGACAGTGCGGGACGGTTCTCGACGATGTCGCCGACGGCCCAGAGGATGCGCCGCTCGTCGAGCTGCCGCGACACATCATTGTCGGGACAGAGGATATAGAAGTCGCCCGCGTCCAGCCGCTCGATCATGAAGTCGATCGTCTGCTCCGCCGTCCAGGCGCTGGCTGGCTTCTCGGCGCGTCCGCGCGCGGTCAGGCCGGTGAAGACGAAGCCGGGGATCAGCAGATGCGCTGACAGCCGGCAGCCCGGCGTGTTGCGCAATTCATGCTGCAGCGCCTCGGTGAAAGCCTTCACGCCGGCCTTGGATACGTTGTAGGCGGGATCGCCCGGAGGCGTCGTGATGCCCTGTTTAGAACCGGTGTTGATGACGAGGCCGTCGCGCCCGCGCTCGATCATGCGCGGCACGAAGGCATGCGTGCCGTTGATGATGCCCCACAGATTGACGCCGAGAATCCGCTGCCAGTTCTCGCGCGGACCGAACATCTGGCTGCCCGGCTGGACGCCTGCATTGTTCATCAGGATGTCGGTGCCGCCGAACCGTTGTCGCACCGCGCTTTCCAGTTTCACGAGGTCCTCGAACCGGCTGACGTCGACGGTTTCGGTCATGATGCTGTCGGCGCCGCCGGGCGCGATCATTGACAGTTTTGTGGCGGCTTCCTTGAGAGCGTTGGCACTGACGTCGGCGACGCAGACCTTCATGCCCGAAGCGGCGAAGCGCATGGCGGCGGCGAGCCCGATGCCGGACGCGCCTCCGGTGATCACGGCGACATGATTTGGCGACATGGCGGGGTGGGGCATGGTCTGTCTCCGACAAAAATACGTGGCAGCGATCTCTAGGCTAACATGGCGGCCGTGCCATGCACGATGGTGCATGGGAGGTCTTCATTGCCGCGCTGCCCGCGATCAGGCCGGCTGCTTTACGGATTCGGGTCGCCGTTGTAGAGTTCCGCATATAACGGGTCTGAAACCTGCAAGGCCCGTCATATAAATCTCGTTCCATATCAAGGGAGTGCAAACATGGCTGTCACACAGGCAATTCCGATCACGCGTCACCCCTACGCGGACGGTTCCTACAAGAAGATGCTGATCGACGGCCAATGGGTCGATGCGGCCTCCGGTAAAAAGTTCGAGACCCACAATCCCGCGACCGGCGAATTGCTCGCAACGGTAGCCGAAGGCGACGCGGAAGACATCAACCGCGCGGTGGCGGCGGCGCGTCGTGCCTTCGAGGGCCCGTGGAGCAAGGTCAAGCCGTTCGAGCGGCAGAGCATGCTCTTGAAGCTCGCCGACCTGGTGGAGAAGAACTTCGAGGAACTGTCGCAGCTCGATACGCTCGACATGGGCGCGCCGATCAGCCGCACCCGCGGCAACCGCCTGCGCGTGCTCGGCATGCTTCGTTATTATGCCGGGCAGGCGACCGCGCTGCATGGCGAGACCATCGAGAACTCGCTGCCGGGCGAGATATTCTCCTACACCTTGAAGGAGCCGGTCGGCGTGGTCGGCGCGATCATTCCATGGAACGGGCCCTTGGCGGCGACGGTCTGGAAGATCGGCCCGGCGATCGCGACCGGCTGCACGGTGGTGCTGAAGCCGGCGGAAGAAGCGCCGCTGACATCGCTGCGGCTCGCGGAGCTCTGCATGGAAGCCGGCATTCCGCCTGGTGTCGTCAATGTGGTGCCGGGATACGGCGAGACCGCAGGCGCGGCGCTCTCCTCACATCCGGGCGTCGACAAGGTCGCCTTCACCGGTTCGCACGTCACGGGACAAGCGATCGTGCGGGCGTCGGCCGGCAACCTCAAGCGCGTCTCGCTCGAGCTCGGCGGCAAGTCGCCGGACATCGTGTTCGCCGATGCCGATCTCGACCAGGCGGTGCCGGGCGCGGCAATGGCGGTGTTCGCCAATTCCGGGCAGATCTGCAGCGCCGGTACGCGGTTATTCGTCGAGCAGAAGGTCTATGACGAGTTCGTCGGCCGCGTCGCCGAATTCGGCAAGAAGCTGCAGGTCGGCAACGGCATCGACCCGAACACGCAGATCGGCCCCCTGGTGTCGCAACAGCAGATGGATCGTGTCAGTGACTATCTCGATATCGGCCAGAAGGAAGGCGCGAGCGCTGTTGCCGGCGGCGCGCGGCTGACCGAAGGGCCATTGGCAAAAGGCTATTTCGTGCAGCCGACGGTGTTCGCCAATGTGCAGGACAATATGCGCATTGCGCAGGAGGAGATCTTCGGGCCGGTCATCTCCGCGATCGCCTTCAAGGACACGGATGAACTGATCCAGCGCGCCAATGCGACGATGTTCGGCCTCGGCAGCGGCGTGTGGACCACCAATGTCAGCAAGGCGCACCAGGTTGCGCGCGCGCTGCGCGCCGGTTCGGTCTGGGTCAACTGCTACCAGGCGATGGACCCGGCGGTGCCGTTCGGCGGCTACAAGATGAGCGGCTACGGCCGTGAATCCGGCAAGCAGCATTTGGAGGAATATCTCAACGTCAAGGCGGTCTGGATCAAGACGGCCTGACACTCCCTCGTCATTCCGGGATGCGCCAAAGGCGCAGGCCCGGAATCCATCGGGCCGCAGATTGCGTGGATAAATGGATTCTCTGATGTGCAATTGCACATCATAGCTCGCGCTTCGCGCGCCCCGGAATGACGGCTTATCGGCGATAGGCCGCCACTTGCTTTTCAGCGGCGCGCGCCTCCCCTATAGTGCTGATAACGACAACACAAAATCCGGGGCAGGCATGAAATTCCCGTCGCTTTTCTCTCCTCTCAAGATCGGACCGTACCAGCTCCAGCACCGCGTGGTGATGGCGCCCTTGACGCGGATGCGCGCGGAAAAACCGTCGCTCGCGCCGCGGCCGCTGAACGTGGAATATTATGCCCAGCGCGCCACGCCGGGTGGGCTGATCATCGCGGAAGCCTCGCCTGTGGTGAATACCGGGTTCGGCAGTCCCGGCATTCCCGGCATCTACAGCGAGCAGCAAATTGCCGGCTGGCGGAAAGTGGTCGACGCTGTGCACGCCAAGGGCGGCATCATCTTCCTGCAGCTCTGGCATGTCGGCCGCGTCTCGCATTCCTCGTTCCAGCCCGGCGGCGCGCTGCCGGTCGCGCCATCAGCGGTGGCGATCTCCTCCGAGTTCAAGGCGATGACGGCGGACGGCAAGGTGGTCGATTACGAGACGCCGCGCGCGCTCGAGACGAGCGAGATTCCCGGCGTCATCGAGGCCTATCGCGAGGGCGCGAGGAACGCACTGAAAGCCGGCTTCGACGGCGTCGAGATCCACGGCGCCAACGGCTATCTGATCGAGCAGTTCCTGCAATCGCGCAGCAACCTGCGCACCGACCAGTATGGCGGGTCGATCGAGAACCGCGTGCGCTTCCTGATGGACGTGACCAGGGCCGTGGTCGAGGTCTGGGGCGCGAACCGCGTCGGGGTGCGGCTGTCGCCTTACGGCATCGCCAATGGCAGTGGCGAGGCGGACCCGATGCCGCTCTACAGCCACGCCATCAAGCAGCTCGATCCGCTCGGGCTCGCCTATCTGCACTTCATCGAGCCGCGTTCCTCCGGCGCCGGCCGCGCCGAGGTCAATCACCAGAACGTGCCCTCGGCGATGGTGCTGTATCGCCCGATGTGGAGCGGCGTCCTGATCACCGCCGGCGGCTTCACCGGCGAGACCGCGGATGCCGCAATCGCTGCGGGACACGCGGATGCGATCGCCTTCGGCCGCATCTTCATCTCCAATCCGGACCTGCCGCGCCGCCTGCAGCGCAGCTATCCGATCACACCGTATAATCGCGCGACGTTCTACGGCGGCGAGGAGAAGGGATATACGGATTATCCCGTGCACGACGAGATGGCGCAGGCGTAAACACCGCCGTCATTGCGAGCGTAGCGAAGCAATCCATGGTTCCGCGCGTGGAGAGATGGATTGCTTCGTCGCTTCCGCTCCTCGCAATGACGAGGAAAACGAGGAGCGACAATGGCCAAAGCAGCCGCTGCAGGAGGGATCGCGTCGGGCCAATGCCTGTGCGGCGCAGTTCGGCTTGAGATCGACGTGCCGGCGCGCTGGGCCTGGCATGATCATTCCGCGCCGAGCCGCCGCGCGCATGGGGCGGCCTATGCGACCTATGTCGGGAGCTGGCGCAAGCGGTTCCGCATCGTCGCGGGGAAGGATGCGATCACGCGCTACGAGGATGACGCGACGAAGACCGTGCGCAGCTTCTGCGCGACCTGCGGGACGCCTCTATTTTACGAGCGCGCTCGCTCGCCGCACATGGTGAACATTCCGCGCGCGCTGTTCCTGGGCCGTACCGGGCGGCAGCCGCTCTATCACGTCGCGATCGAAGAGCTGCAGGAGTGGGCCTATACCGGCGAACCGCTGGTGCCATTGAAGGGTTATCCCGGCGTGGTCTGGCATCGCTCGAAAAAGAAGAAGCGCCCCGATCGCGAGGGGATGTTTTGAATTTTCGTAGCCCGGGTGGAGCGCAGCGCAACCCGGGTTCGCCCGTGGCTCCGCGGATTACACTGCGCTCCATCCGGGCTACGGTCCTACGGCGCTACATCGCAAGGCAGCCATGAGCGCAGGCGCGATTGCTCGGGGCGTGCAAGTTTGGTCATGATGCCTCATCCCGCGCGCCAATGAGCCCGAGGGTAGGAGGAGACATGAAGAATCGCATTACCGGGCGTTCGGCGTTCCTGGCGCTGTTGAAGGACGAGGGCATCACGCATCTGTTCGGCAATCCCGGTACCACCGAATTGCCGATCATGCATGCGCTGAAAGACCATCCCGACCTCACCTATGTGATGGCGATGCAGGAGAGCCTGGTGGTGGCGATGGCCGACGGATTCAGCCGCGCCTCCGGCAAGCTCGTCGCCTGCAACGTCCATGTCGCGCCCGGTCTCGGCAACGCGATGGGCTCGCTGTTCAACGCCAAATTCACCGGCACGCCGTTGATCCTCACTGCCGGCCAGCAGGAGCAGGGCCACGGCTTGACGGAGCCGGTGCTTTATGGGCCGCTGGTGCAGATGGCGGAGCCGCTGGTGAAATGGGCGGTCGAGGTGACGCGACTGGAGGATCTGCCGCGCATCGTGCGCCGCGCCGCCAAAGTCGCGACCACGCCGCCGACCGGACCGGTGTTCATCTCGCTGCCCGGCGATATCCTCAATTCCGAAGCCGGCATCGAGCTCGGCCGGGCGACCCGCGTCGACACGCGGGTGAAGCCGTCAGATGAATCGCTGCAGGCGCTGGTCGCGCGCATCCTCAAAGCCGAGCGGCCGGTGATCGTCACCGGCGATGAGATCGTCAAGAGCGATGCGCTGCAGGAAGCCGCCGAACTCGCGGAAACGCTCGGCGCGCCGGCCTATCAATCTTCGACGCCCTATGGCGCGCACTTCCTCTCCGAAAGCCCGTGCTTCATGGGCGCGATCGCTCGGGTTCAGAAACTTGCGCGCGAGACCCTCGCGCCCTACGACCTCATCATCGCACTCGGCGGCGATCCCTTGCGGATGTCGGTCTATAGCGAGATCGATCCGCTGCCGGATGGGCTCGGGATCGTGCAGGTCGGCCTGGTCGACTGGGACCTCGCCAAGAACTACGGCGCGGAGATCGCGCTGAAGGCTGACGTGAAGGAAACCCTGCGCGCGTTGATCCCGGCGCTGAAAGCAGCCGGCGGCGGCGCGCTGGAGGCGCGGGCAAAGCAGGGCGTTGCGGCGCTGGCGTCAAAAAACTGGGCCGCGAAGCGCAAGGCGCTGGTCGACCAGATCTCGAAAGCCGAGGGCACCTCGCCGATCGATCCGGACTGGCTGGCGCTGCAGGTTGTCGAGGCAATGCCTGATAATGCGATCCTGGTCGATGAAGGCCTGACCTCGTCGCGCCAGATGATCGCGCTGCGCCCGCACCGCGACCGCTATGGCTATCACGCGCTCGCCTCCGGCGGCATCGGCTGGGGATTGCCGGCATCGGTCGGCGTCAGCCTCGCCAATCCGCAGCGACCGGTGGTGTGCTTCTCCGGCGACGGCAGCGCGATGTATTCGATCCAGTCGCTGTGGACCGCGGCCAACCACAAGCTGCCGCTGACGTTCGTCATCGTCAACAATGGCGGCTACCGCATCATCAAGCAGCGCCTCCTCGCCTTTCACGGCGACGATCATTATGTCGGCATGGATTTCGTCGACCCGCCGGTTGATTTTACTGGCGTTGCGAAGTCGCTTGGATTGGAAGCGATACGGATCACCGATCCCCGCGAACTCAAGGGCGCGATGCGGTCCACATTCGGCCGGCCGGGTACGAAGCTGATCGAGGTGGTGGTCAGTAATTCGGTGAATTGAGCCACGAGTCGTAGGGTGGGCAAAGCGAAGCGTGCCCACCATTACGAGTGGAGTGCTTGACGGTGGGCACGCTCTGCTTTGCCCACCCTACGATTCTTCGTCGTCATTGCGAGCGAAGCGAAGCAATCCATTGCGCCGCTTGCGGAAGCGTGGATTGCTTCGTCGCTTCGCTCCTCGCAATGACGGTGTGAGGGGCTGTCAGTCCTACTCCGCTGCCGTCGCGTGCGGCTTGATGCGGTAGCGACTCGCGGGGTGCTCGTCCGTCAGCCGCGCGCGGCCCGTGCCGAACAATTTCTCCCGCAGCGTGCCTTGTGCATAGTCCTGCTTGTATCGGCCGCGGCGGGTCAATTCCGGCACCAGCATGTCGGCGATGTCCTCGAAATCGTCGGGCGAGATCGCAAACGCGACGTTTAGGCCATCGACGTCGGTCTGCTCGAACCAGCGCTCGATGTCATCGGCGACCTTTTCCGGTGTGCCGACCACGACCGGGCCGATGCCGCCGATGCCGACATGCTCGGCGACCTCGCGCACGGTCCAGATGCGATCGGGATCGGCGCGGGTGATGTTGTCCATCGCGGTGCGGCCGGCGTCGTTATGGACATGGCGCACCTCCTGGTCGAGGTCGTAGGTCGAGAAATCGACGCCGGTCCAGCCGGACATCAACGTCAGTGCGCCCTCATGGCTGATGTGGCTGCGATAGTCGGCATATTTCGCGTTTGCTTCGGCCTCGGTGCGGCCGAGGATGACGGTCATCATGCTGAACATCAGGATCTCGGCCGGATTCCGGCCCTTCTGGGCGGCAAGCTCACGGATGGCGGAGACTCGCGGCGCGATCACCTTGGCCGACGGTCCCGACATGAATACGCATTCGGCGTGCTCGGCGGCGAACTGCCGGCCGCGTGGCGACGTGCCGGCCTGATAAAGCACCGGCGTGCGCTGCGGCGACGGCTCGCTCAAATGCAGCGCGTTGAGGCGATAATTCTTCCCCTCGTGCTTGACGGGATGCACCTTGGCGGGATCGACGAAGATGCTATGCGCGCGATCGCGGATCGCAGCGTCGTCTTCCCAGCACCCTTCCCAGAGCTTGTAGACCACTTCCATATACTCGTCGGCGACGTCGTAGCGGTCGTCATGCGCCGTCTGCTTGTCCTTGCCGGCGCCGCGCGCGGCCGAGTCGAGATAGCCGGTCACCACGTTCCAGCCGACGCGGCCTTCGGTCAGGTGGTCAAGCGTCGACATCCGGCGGGCGAATGTGTAGGGTGGCTCGAAGGAGAGATTGCTGGTGACGCCGAAGCCGAGATGCTTCGTCACCGCGGCCATCGCCGGAACCAGCAGCAGGGGATCGTTCACCGGCGTCTGCGCGGCGTTGCGCAGCGCGGCCTCCGGGCCGCCGCCGAACACGTCGTAGACGCCGAGCACATCAGCGAGGAACAGGCCGTCGAACCGGCCGCGCTCCAGAGTCTTGGCGAGATCGAGCCAGTACGGCAGGCGGTTATACTCCGCGGTGCGGTCGCGCGGATGGGTCCACAATCCCGGCGACTGATGCGCCACGCAGTTCATGGCAAAGGCGTTGAGCCGGATTTGTTTTGTCATCGTGGGCAACCCGAGAAGCGCGGCATCGCTGCCGCGCCAAAGCGTGGAAGAAATTTATCGTCCGGCCTGCCCGAACGGCAGTTCCTCACCGGCCGGCGGCATGACATGCGCGACGTTGAGCGTCATCGACACCACATCGTAATAGCCGTTCACCGCGACCAAATCCATCACGCCCTGTTCGCCGAATTTTGCAACCGCTTTCTGGTAGATGGCATCGTCGACGCCATGGTCACGGCGGAGCTGGGTAGTGAACTCCCAGACGATCGCTTCATCCTCCTTCATGTTTTCGGGCTTGCGGCCGGCACCGAGCGCCGCGACGATCTTCGGATCGAGCCCCGCCTTCAGCGCGAGCGGCGCGTGCGCATACCACTCATATTGCGAGCCCCAATATTGCGCGGTCATGATGATCGCCATCTCGTTGACGCGCTTGTCGAGCGAGGTGTTGAAACGGAGATATTCGCCGACCTTCTGCAAGCGGTCCGCGAGTTCCGGGCTGCGTAACCAGGCATTGAACGGTCCGCTCATGCCTTTGCGCGGGCCGGACATGATGGCATCCGCGACCGTGCGCTGGGCAGGGGTCATCTTCTCCAGCGGGATCTCCGGAAAGCGCTCGCCGGTCGCGGCCGGTGCGACGCCGGTGAACAGGATGCAAAGTGCCGAGACGCGCAGGATCGTTTTCATGGATGACCTCCCTATTTGATGTCCGGACGGACGCCGGACTGCGCGGAAATTGTTGCAGCTTGGCGAGCGTTGGCAAGCTTTATTCGGGCGTCTTCCAGCCGCCGCGATATCCCTATAAGAGGTGGGCAGTTGGTTGCGGGAAAGGCAGATCATGGCTGACAGGGCTGACGCGATCGCGCGGGTGCGCGCGCAATTTCACTCTGGCGAGTTCCTGCGCGAGCTCGACAAGCGGGTCGGCTATCGCACGGAAAGCCAAAATCCTGGCAGCGGTGACGCGCTGCGCGCCTATCTCACGGAGAATCTGCAGCCTGCGCTCGCCGAACTCGACTTCAAGACTCGCCTGATCGAATCGCCGACAGGCAAGGGCCCGTATCTCGTGGCCGAATATATCGAGGACGCCTCGCGCCCGACCGTGCTCACCTACGGCCATGGCGATGTCGTCGACGGCATGATCGGCGAATGGCGCGACAATCTCGATCCCTGGAAGACCACCATCAAGGGCGACCGCGTCTATGGCCGCGGCACCGCAGACAACAAGGGCCAGCACAGCATCAATATCGCGGCGCTGCGTGCGGTGCGGGAGACCCGCGGCGGCAGGCTCGGCTTCAACGTAAAGTTCATCATCGAGACCGGGGAGGAGATCGGCTCGCCCGACCTGCGAACGGTCTGCGAAGCCTATTGTGAGGAACTCAAGGCCGACCTGTTCCTGGCATCCGACGGGCCGCGGCTTTCGGCCGAACGGCCCACGATCTTCCTCGGCTGCCGCGGCGGCAACCGCATCCATCTCGATGTCAACCTGCGCGAGGGCGGGCATCATTCCGGCAATTGGGGCGGTGTGCTCGCCAATCCCGCCACCATCCTGGCGAACGCGATTGCGAGCCTGGTCGACGCCAAGGGCCGGATGAAACTGGAAGCCTTGAAGCCGCCGCCGATCTCGAACCGGGTCCGCGCGGCGCTGGCGGATGTGAAGGTCGAGCCGGGCGCGGATGAGCCGGCGCTGTCGCCGGACTGGGGCGAGGAAGGGCTGTCGCCCGCCGAGCGGCTCTACGCCTGGAACACGCTGGAAGTGCTGGCGCTGTCAGCGGGCAATATCGCAAGCCCGGCGAATGCGATCCCGGGGAAGGCGAATGCCGTGCTGCAGCTTCGCTTCGTTGTCGGCACGAAGATCGACAAGGTCGTCGATGCCGTGCGCGCGCATCTCCATGCCAATGGTTTCCCGATGGTCGAGGTCAGCGGCGCGCAACGATTTGCGGCGTCGCGGACCGACATGGACAGTCCCTGGATCGACTGGACCGCGACATCGATCCGCAACACCACCGGCAAGGCGCCGGCGGTGCTGCCGAATTTCGGCGGCTCGCTGCCGAACGACGTATTTTCGGAAGGTCTCGGCTTGCCCACGATCTGGGTGCCGCATTCCTATCCCGGCTGCTCGCAGCACGCACCCGACGAGCACATTCTGCTGCCGGTGACGGAAGAAGCGCTCACGATCATGGCCGGCCTGTTCTGGGATCTCGGCGAGATGGCGCGGGCGCTGTGATCGCAGCCGACGCACCAAGCGAGTCCGCATAGGACGGTCTATATAAAGGGTGCCGAGCCCGTCGATGCGCCGACGCCGCCATCGATCGCCAAGTTTACGCCATTGACAAAGCTCGCATCCTCACTGGCAAGAAACGCGATGACACCGGCAACCTCTTCCGGCTGGGCTGCCCGTCCCAGGGGAATGCGTTCTTCTAGCCGCTGAAGCACGTCAGGGAAGTGTTCGAAGACGCGCCTCGTCAGGTCGGTGAATATGGTGCCTGGACAGACCGCGTTGATGCGCACGCCTTTTGGGGCAAATTCGAGGGCCAGGCTCCGCGTGAGATTGCTGACCGCGCCTTTTGTGGCGTTGTAAAAGTTGAGCCCGCGATCGCCGCCAAGCCCCGAAATGGATGACACGTTGATGATCGAGCCCTTGCTCTCGATAAGATGAGCAAGCGTCGCCCGCGTTACGTTGAAGACCCCATCGACGTTGACCGCGAAGACCTCGCGCCAATTCTGAGTGGGCAGATCGAGGAAAGCCCCGGCAGTTCCCGTTCCCGCGTTGTTGACGACAATGTCGATCCTGCCGAGCCTGCGGACGACATCGGTGACGAGGTCTTCAACCGCATTCGCGTTGGAGACATCAGCCGGCCGGATCATGCAGCGGTCGGCTGTCAAGGTTGCGGCGACGTCCTGCAATTTGGACGCCCGGCGTCCGTTCAGGACGACGATCGCTCCTTCCTCATGAAATCGGCGTGCGGTCGCAGCGCCGATACCACTGCCGGCGCCGGTGACGATGACTACCTTGCCGTCGAACCTTCGGGACATAGCTCGTGAACTCCACCTGATGCGATCGATGCGTCGGCGGATGCTGGGGAGCTTCGATTGCAGTTGTATTTCAGCGGAGACATTCTTGGCTACATTTGAAGGCGGTCACGGCGACGAGACTACGAATCGACTGCGCGGAGGCGGAGCGCTCTCGACGAGGCGCTAGCGGGTGCGACTAAAGTGCACCGCCGCGGGTACCTTGCGACTGTCCGGACTTCAGGCCATCATGGCGGCAGCCATCGCCGGGCACGTTGGGGACACCTGCTTGAGCCATATGACGTCATCTCGGATGCGAGCCATGCCGCCGTCGCGGCGTTGCCGCGCCGTCCGACCAAATGCGGCTGACGGACATTCTGACACAATCGAACCTATCCAAACGAGGAGAACTACGCATGAAACGCCTTCTTTCGATCGGCTTCGCGCTCGCCGCCGCGCTCGGCGCGGCTGAGGCCGGCGCCCAGGAGCTGACGGGGACGTTGAAGAACATCAAGGAGACCGGCACGATCACGCTCGGCCACCGCGACTCCTCAATCCCCTTCTCCTATCTCGACGACAACCAGAAGCCGATCGGCTATGCGATGGACATCTGCCACAAGATCGTCGACGCGGTGAAAAAGGAACTGAAGCTCGACAAGCTCGAGGTGAAGCTCAATCCGGTGACGTCATCGACCCGCATTCCGCTGCTCGCCAACGGCACCATCGATCTCGAATGCGGCTCTACCACTAACAACGCCGAGCGGCAGAAGCAGATTTCCTTCACCAACACCCATTTCCTCACCGCGAGCCGCTACGTCTCGAAAAAGTCGAGCAAGCTCAATTCGATCGACGATCTCAAGGGCAAGGCCGTGGTGTCGACCGCGGGCACCACCAACATCAAGCAGCTCACCGAGGCCAACGCCGCGCGCGGGCTCAACGTCAACATCATCCCGGCCAAGGACCACGCGGAAGCGTTCCTGATGGTCGAAACCGACCGCGCGGTCGCCTTCGTGATGGACGATATCCTGCTCGCAAGTCTGGTTGCGGGGTCGAAAACGCCCGACGATTACGTGATCTCGAAGGACGCATTCTCGAAGCCGGAGCCTTACGGCATCATGCTGCGCAAGGACGACCCGGCCTTCAAGAAGGTGGTCGATGCGGCGACTGCCGCGCTCTACACCGGCGGCGAGGGACAGAAGATCTACGACAAATGGTTCACGCAGAAGATCCCGCCGAAAGGGCTGAACCTGAATACGCCGATCGCTGCGGAGCTGAAGAACGAGTTCGCCAAGCCCTCGGACTCGCCGGACCCGGATTCGTATAAGTAAACGCAGCTTTAGACCCTCATGGTGAGGAGCGCGTAGCGCGTCTCGGGACGATGCTTCGCATCGCCGGGAGAACCATGAGGCCCGACCGTGGCCTCATCCTTCGAGACGCTTGCTGCGCAAGCTCCTCAGGATGAGGGGAAACAGCGGCTGGCCGGCCATCCTTGGCCCGGCCATTGCATGGGCGGGCCGGGCGTATCGCGGAACGGGGGAGCTTTGAACTATCACTGGAACTGGCAGATTTTCTTCGAGCCGAACCCGACCGGCAGTGGCACCTATCTCGACATGCTGCTGTCGGGGCTGGCGCTGACGATCAAGACCGCGCTCACGGCCTGGATCATCGCGCTGGTGTTCGGCTCGGTGGTTGGCGTGCTGCGCACGCTGCCGTCGAAGGTCGCAGGCTGGATCGGCTTCTGTTATGTCGAATTCTTCCGCAACATGCCGCTGCTGGTGCAGCTCTTCCTGTGGTTCTTCGTGCTGCCGGAACTGTTGCCGCGCGCGGCGGGACTGTGGCTGAAGCAAATGCCGAACGCGCCGTTCTGGACGGCTTCGATCGGCGTCGGGCTGTTCATGTCGGCGCGCGTTGCCGTGCAGCTTGCCGCCGGTATCGCCTCGCTGCCGCGGGGCCAGAAGCAGGCGGCGACCGCGCTCGGGCTGACGACGGCACAGACCTATCGCTACGTGCTGCTGCCGATGGCCTATCGCATCATCCTGCCGCCGCTGACCTCCGAATTCCTCAACACCGTGAAGAACACGGCGGTGGCGATCACCATCGGGCTGATCGAATTGACCGGGCAGGCGCGCGCGATGCAGGAATTCTCGTTCCAGGTGTTCGAAGCCTTCACGGCCGCGACCATCATGTATCTGCTGGTCAATATCGTCGTCGTCACCGGCATGCGCTTCCTGGAGCGCAAGGTCGCGATTCCGGGCTACATCGCGGGGAAATAGCATGCTCGGCAGCTTCGATTTCGACGTCATCCGCCGCTCGCTGCCGTACCTCTTCGTCGACGGCATGACGTTCACGCTGACGCTGACCGCGCTGTCGGCGCTGGGCGGGTTGGTGTTTGGAACGCTGATCGCGCTGATGCGCTTGTCCGGCTTCAAGCTGCTCGGCCGCATCGCCGGGCTCTATGTCGATTTCATGCGCTCGCTGCCGCTGGTGCTGGTGATCTTCTGGTTCTATTTCCTGGTACCCTATATCGGGCAGTGGCTGACCGGCGCGTCGCGCCCGATCAGCGTCGGCGCGTTCGCCTCCTCGCTGATCACCTTCATCATGTTCGAGGCGGCGTATTTCTCCGAGATCATGCGCGCCGGCATCCAGTCGATTTCGCGCGGCCAGCCGGCGGCGGCAAGCGCGCTCGGCCTGACCTACGCGCAGAGCATGCGCTACGTCGTGCTGCCGCAGGCGTTCCGCAACATGCTGCCGGTGCTGCTCACCCAGACCATCGTGCTGTTCCAGGACACCTCGCTAGTCTACGTCCTGTCGATCCCGGATTTCCTCGGCGCCGCCAGCAAGGTGGCGCAGCGCGACGGGCGGCTGGTCGAGATGTACCTGTTCGCGGCAGTGGTCTATTTCACCATCTCCTGCCTTGCCTCCTTCGGCGTCCGCCGCCTCCAGGCGCGCATCGCCATAGTTCGGTAGATAGTCATGCAGTTGAAATTTCGAGGCACGCACCTCTTCACCTCTCCCATAGGGAAAGGTCGGATCGCACAAGCGATCCGGGTGAGGGGCTCTGCTCTATCGAGGGACCTTAACCCCTCACCCGGCGCTGCGCGCCGACGTCTCCCTTCGGGAGAGGTGATCTCGCGGCAACAGTTGAGCCAGGCATGATCGAACTTCGCCACGTCAACAAATGGTACGGGCCGACCTTCCAGGTGCTGAAGGACTGCACCACCAGCGTCGCCAAGGGCGAGGTCGTGGTGGTCTGTGGCCCTTCGGGATCGGGCAAGTCGACGCTGATCAAATGCGTCAATGCGCTGGAGCCGATCCAGGGCGGCGAGATCATCCTGGACGGCATCAAGGTCAATGATCCCAAGACCGACCTGCCGAAGCTGCGCGCGCGGGTCGGCATGGTGTTCCAGCACTTCGAGCTGTTTCCCCATTTGCGGATTATCGACAATCTCTGCCTGGCGCAGGAGAAAGTGCTCGGCCGCAAGCACGATGAAGCGGTGGCAAAGGGGATGAAGCTGCTCGATCGCGTCGGGCTGAAGGAGCACGCAAAGAAATATCCGGCGGAGCTTTCCGGCGGGCAGCAGCAGCGCGTCGCGATTGCGCGGGCGCTGGCGATGGACCCCGTCGCGATGCTGTTCGACGAGCCGACCTCGGCGCTCGATCCGGAAATGATCAGCGAGGTGCTCGACGTGATGGTCGACCTCGCGCGCGAGGGCATGACCATGATGGTCGTCACTCATGAAATGGGCTTTGCCAGCAAGGTCGCCCATCGCGTGATCTTCATGGATCAGGGCGAGATCGTCGAGGATGCGCTGAAGGCGGATTTCTTCGGCAAGCCGCGCAGCGACCGCGCGCAGAAGTTCCTGTCGAAGATCTTGCAGCATTAATACCGCCGTCATTCCGGGGCACGCGAAGCGTGAGCCCGGACTCCGTTCAGCCGCTTGCGCTGGCGGGGAAATGGATTCCGGGCTCGATGCTGCGCATCGCCCCGGAATGACGCCGAGGGTTTGATGGCCTGGAAGGTCTATCGGCATCAACGAATTGCGTATAGAAACCTCATCGCATCACTACGTCCGGGAGACTTCGCTTGGAAAAGATCGCTTACGTCAACGGCTCCTATGTACCCCTTTCGGAGGCCAAAGTGTCGGTCCTCGACCGCGGCTTCCTGTTCGCCGATGGGATCTACGAGGTGGCCGCCGTGCTCGACGGCAAGCTGGTCGACAACGCCTCGCATCTGGCGCGACTGGAGCGCTCGGTCGGCGAGATCAGGCTGGAACTGCCGGAAACCATCGCGCGGATCCAGGACATCCAGAAGGAGCTGGTGGCGCGCAACAAGCTCGTCAACGGCATGGTCTATCTGGAGGTGACCCGCGGCGCCGATACCGGCCGCGATTTTGCCTTTCCCAAAGGGGTGAGGCCGACGCTGGTGATGTTCACCTCTGAGAAGGACATCGTCGGGGCGCCCTCGGCCAAGACCGGCATCAACGTGATCACGGTGCCCGACATCCGCTGGGAGCGGCGCGACATCAAGAGCGTGGCGCTGCTGGCGCAGGTGCTGGCCAAGCAGGCGGCCGCCGAAGCCGGCGCCGGCGAGGCCTGGATGATCCAGGACGGCAAGGTCACCGAGGGTGGTTCGTCCTCTGCCTTCATCCTGACCCAGGACGACGTCATCGTGACCCGACAGAACGGCAGCGAAATTCTGCCCGGCTGCACCCGTAAGGCCGTGGTGGCGCTCGCCGAGGAACGCCAGCTCCGCGTCGAGGAGCGCGCCTTCTCGATCGAGGAGGCGCTGGCCGCCAAGGAAGCCTTCATCACCAGCGCCAGCCTGTTCGTGCAGGCGGTGGTCGCCATCGACGGCAAGAAGGTCGGTAATGGCAAGCCCGGCCCGATGACGGAGCGGCTGCGCGAGATCTATGTGGAGTTCGCCAAGGCGACCGCGGTGTAGCATGTCACCCTCGTCATTGCCGGGCTTGACCCGGCAATCCATCTCGCTGCGGAAGAGTCTTTTTTGATGGATGCGCGGGTCAAGCCCGCGCATGACGAGGGGGTGCGCGCGGCAATCCTAATGCGCGCCGCCGCCGGCCAGCGCATTCGGCTTCTTCAGGAGCGCCGCGGCGAACAGCGCGACGATCAGCGCGACGCCCATCACGTAAAAGGTGTCGCTGAAGGCCAGGATATAAGCCTGCTTCTGCACGATCCTGCCGACTGCGACGATAGCGCGGTGCGTGGCATCGGCATGGTCGGCGACGCCATGGCTCATGAAATATTGCGTGAGCTGCTCGATCCGCGTGCGGGTCGCCTGCTCCAGCAGCGAGACCGACTGCATCAGCACGTTGGAATGATACTGCTCACGTTTGGTCAGCAGCGTCTGCAACAGCGCGATGCCGACGGCGCCGCCGAGATTGCGCATCATATTGAAAAGCCCGGACGCCGAGCCGGCATTCTCGGCCTCGATCCCTGCAGTCGCGACCGCCGACAGCGGCGCCATCACCAGCGCCTGGCCGACGGCGCGCACGATGTTCGGCCAGAACAACTGGTCGGTGGCGTAGTCATTGGTCATATAGATGTTCATGAAATTGGAAGCGGCGAACAGCGTGAAGCCGACGCCGATGATGATGCGCGGGTCGAAGCGCTGCATCAGGCGTGGCACCAGCGGGATCAGCACGAGCTGCGGCAGCCCGGTCCATGCCAGCACCATGCCGATCTGCTCGGCATTGTAGCCCTGAATCCGTGACAGATATTGCGGCAGGATGAACACCGAGCCGTACAGCGCGGTGCCTAGCAGGAAATTGGCCAGCATGCCGAAACCGAAGTTGCGGCGGAGCAGCAGGCGAAGGTTGAGCAGCGGCTTGTTCGCGGTGAGCTCGATCACGATGAACGCCACTAGCGCCACCGCCGCGATGACGGAGAGGCGGACGATGAAGGGCGAGCCGAACCAGTCGTCCTTGTTGCCCTCTTCCAGCACCGTCTGCAGCGCGGACAGGCCGATCGCCATGGTGATGATGCCGGGCCAGTCGCCCTCGCGCAGAAGCGAGAGCTTCATTGGTTTTGCTTCCAGCGAGAAATAGAGCATGCCGACCATGATCGCACCGGGCACCAGGTTGACATAGAAGATGTACTGCCAGCCCCAGTTCTCGGTGAGATAGCCGCCGATGGTCGGGCCGATCGCCGGCGCGAACGTCGCCGACAATGCGAATATGGCGAGCCCGATTGGCTGCTTCGCCTTAGGTAGCAGCGCGATGATCAGTGTGAACGCCAATGGGATCAGCACGCCGCCAGTGAAACCCTGCACGGCGCGCAGCGCGATCATCTGCGGCAGGTCGTGCGCGAGCGCGCAGGCCGCGGAAAAGACAAGGAACAGAACAGCATTGGTCAGGAGATAGCGCCGGACCGAGAACACCTGCGCGAGCCAGCCGCTCAGGGGGATCACCACGATCTCGGCGACCAGATAGGAGGTCGAAATCCAGCCGCCGTCATCGATGCCGGCGCCGATCGCGCCCTGGATGTCCGCCAGCGAGGCGTTGACGATCTGGATGTTGAGCACCGCCATGAAGGCGCCGAGATTGGCGCCGACCACCGCGATCCAGATTTTTGCGGGGATAGCCGGTGCGGCGGCGGGTTTTGGGCTGAGGTCCGCGGAGGACGCGGCGTTGAGCGTGGGCTGTAGCGTGGTCATTAGTCTCGTCCGCAAGCGCGTGATGAAGCCGAATTGCTTCCGCGATCGATGCTGCACTCCTCTCCCGCAAGCGGGAGAGGAGAACTCGCCGCTAGCCTCCGTCCGGCCGCGCGGCGCTGGCGGCAAGTCGGCTCTTCGCTTCGCGCTCGGCCAGCACGGTGGCCTTGGTGTCGACGGTCGGCACTGCGGACATGCCCGGGCGCAACAGGCCCTTTAGCCTGATATCATCGAGTACGATCTTGACCGGCACGCGCTGCACGATCTTGGTGAAATTGCCGGTGGCGTTGTCCGGCGGCAGCAGCGCGAATTCGAGTCCGCTCGCGGGCGACAGACTGTCGACATGGCCGCGCAGCTTGGTGCCGCGGAAACTGTCGATCTCGACTTCGACCGGCTGGCCGTTGCGCACATTCGTGAGCTGGGTCTCCTTGAAGTTGGCGACGACGTAGACGGCATCGAGCGGCACCACCGCCATCAACTGCGTGCCGGCCTGAACATATTGTCCGACCCTGAGCGAGCGTGCGCCGACGGTGCCGTCGACTGGCGCGGTGATCCGCGTATAGCTGAGGTTCAGCGATGCCTGCTGCTCCACCGCACGGGCGCGGTCGAGCTGCGCGACCGCCTTGGCGCGTTCGGTGGTGAGCACATCGACCTTGCGCTGGGCGGCGAGCAGGCCGGACTTGGAGTGCTGCAATTGCGCGTTGTTGGCACGGAGCGCGGCGTCGGTCTGCTGCGCGCGCTGTACGGTGCCGGAGCCGGTCTTCATCAGCCCCTCGTAGCGAGCCTGCTCCTCCTGCGCGAATTTCAGATTGGCTTCGGCGGCGGCGACGTCGGCCGTGCCCTGCTCGATGATCGGCTGCTGCTGGGCGAGCTGGGCATCGAGGTTGCGCACCGCAGCCTCGGAGGCCTCGACATCGGCGTGGGCCTGGGCGAGCGCGGCGCGGAGATCGCGGTCGTCGATTTCGGCCAGCAACTGCGCGGCCTTGACCGGCTGGTTATCGCTGACCAGCACCTGTGCGATATAGCCGGAGACCTTCGGCGAGACGATCGTGGAATCGGCCTTCACATATGCGTCATCGGTCGATTCGAGGTAGCGGCCGGTGGTGAGATAGTCGTAGCCGAAATCGGCAATGCCGGCGACGCCGAGCACGGCGACCAGCGCCAATGCCGCCCGCCTGATCACCAGCCGCGACGGGCGCAGGCTTATTTTCTCTTTTGTATCAGTGACATAGGATGTCGTCGACATGGCTACCCCGAATACGTTTAGGCGCGCCTCCCGGGCGGGAGGGCGCCAAATCCGCGACATACATGCGATTTCTCCAGCGCTGTGATAATCCCGCCAAAACTGGAAGGATTATCCAGTGAGAGCAAATAATCGGGAACTCGCGCATGGACCGGTTGACCAGCCTGACGGCCTTTGTCCGGGTGGTGGATAGCGGCGGCTTTTCGGCCGCCGGCCGCCGCCTCAACATGTCCACGACCATGGTCAGCAACCACGTCCAGGCGCTCGAGGACCGGCTCGGCGTCCGGCTGCTCAACCGCACGACGCGCAAGGTGAGTCTCACCGAGGTCGGGCGCACCTATTACGACCGCTGCGTGCAGATCCTCGCCGACATCGAGCAAGCCGACGACATCGCCGGCGCGCTGCATTCGACGCCGCGCGGCACGCTGCGCGTCTATACCCATACCCACACGGTGCCCTATGTCGCGCCCGTCGTCGCCGAATTCCTGAAGACCTACCCGGAGGTCAGGGTCGATCTCTCGATGGGCGAGCGCACGGTCGACATGATCGACGAGGGCTTTGACGTGGCCGTGCGCATGATCCGGCCGCCGGATTCAAGCCTGATCGTGCGCAGTCTCGCCACCTGGCGCCACGTGCTGTGCTGCTCCCACGACTACATCGAACGGCACGGCGCGGTGCATGAGCTTGCCGAGCTCAGCGAGCGCGATTGCGTGCGGCACGTAAACTATCCGTACCAGGACGAGTGGCGGTTCATCGACCGCACCGGCGCGCCGGCATCAGTGAAGGTATCCGGCCGGTTCACCACGAACAGCGGCGAGGCGCTGCGCATGGCGGCGCTGCAGGGGGCCGGCATCTGCCTCGCAGCGGGCTTCCTGGTTCACGGCGATCTCGAAGCCGGACGGCTGGTCCGCCTGCTGCCGGAATACCGGCCCGTCGAGCTTTCGTTGAACGCGGTCTATCCACATCGCCATCATCTATCGGCGAAGGTGCGGACCTTCATCGACATGCTGGTCAACCACAGCGCCGAGCAGCAGAAGCTGATCGACCCCTATTCGTAGTATTGGGAAGCGTAGGGTGGGCAAAGCGCAGCGTGCCCACCATTCACGGGTGGTGGTGGATGGACGGTGGGCACGCTGCGCTTTGCCCACCCTTCTGTAACGGGCCTTGCTCAGTCAATCCCTTTTTGCGTCATCCGCTCGCCGGGGTCTCGCTT
>NZ_JCAMOR010000065.1:0-45945 GCF_059512385.1 Bradyrhizobium sp. Crot121
GCGCAGCGCGCCACCCATAGCGCCGTAGCAAGCGCGGCTTGCTTGGAGGGCAGACCGCGGCCCGTTACCCCATCTACAATTCAGCGGTGGCTGATCACACCTGCGGCGTGCCCTGGCGCCATTGGCCACCGGCGATCTTGGCGGCGGCGATCACCGCCTGGGTGCGGCTTTCGACGCCGAGCTTTCGCAGGATTGCTGATACATGCGCCTTGATGGTGGCTTCGGAGACGCCGAGCTCGTAGGCGATCTGCTTGTTGAGCAAACCCTCCGACAGCATCATCAGGACGCGCACCTGCTGCGGCGTCAGCGTCACCAGCCGGTCGCGCAGCCGCGCCATCTCGGGATCGCCGGCCGACGAGAGGTCCGTGTCGGCGGGAACCCAGACGTCGCCGTCCATCACCTTCATGATGGCATCGCGCAGCGTATCGACGCCGAAGCGCTTCGGGATGAAACCGGACGCGCCGAAGTCGAGCGAGCGGCGGATCGTGGTGGCATCATCGCTGGCTGATACGATCACCACCGGAATCGCCGGATATTGCGCGCGCAGATAGATCAGGCCCGAGAAGCCGCTGATCCCCGGCATGGTCAGGTCGAGCAGAATGAGGTCGACGTCGGCGTCCTTCTCGAGCAAGGCGGTGAGCTCGTCGAACGAACCTGCTTCGGTAATGGCAGCCGAACTGACGACGCTCGCGACTGCCTGCCGCAGCGCATCGCGGAACAGCGGATGGTCATCGGCGATGACGAGATGGGTCTGGACAGCAGCAGTCATCGGTATCTCTTGAGCGGGTCGCCGCCCCCTTTTTTATCCTTGTCCTCCGACCGAAGGCTGCGTGCAAGCCGTAATTCTACCGTCTGTCGAAGCAGTTAATGCGCGCGCTTGTGCGTCGCAACACGCGGGCCGAAGTCCGGATCGGGGACCGCACGGCCGGCGTGCTCCTCGCGGCACGAAAGGTCGTGAAGAGAGCCGAAAGTCGTATTGGGGCGGCTTTTGCCGCGATGTTACCCTCTTTCCAAGCCCGTAGCTCATCCGGCCGAACGCGGCAGGCGAGTTTAGCAGCAATAATTTGGGGGGAATGATCCAGATGTCCACAATGACTGCAAGTTCGGCGCGCCGCGCCGGGATGACGAAGGATGAACGCTTCGTCATCCTTGCCTCCTCGCTCGGTACCGTCTTCGAGTGGTACGACTTCTACCTGTACGGATCGCTGGCCAGCATCATCGGCGCGCAGTTCTTCTCGGCCTATCCGCCGGCGACTCGCGACATTTTCGCCCTGCTTGCCTTCGCCGCCGGCTTCCTGGTGCGTCCGTTCGGCGCCATCGTGTTCGGCCGCGTCGGCGACATCGTCGGCCGCAAATACACGTTCCTCGTGACCATCCTGATCATGGGTCTGTCGACGTTCATTGTCGGCCTGCTGCCCAACGCGGCCACCATCGGCTTTGCCGCGCCGGTCATCCTGATCGCGCTGCGCCTGCTGCAGGGCTTGGCTCTCGGCGGTGAATATGGCGGTGCGGCAACTTATGTCGCCGAGCACTCCCCGCAAGGCAAGCGCGGCTACTACACCTCCTTCATCCAGACCACGGCCACGCTCGGCCTGTTCCTGTCACTGCTGGTGATCTTGTTCACCCGGACAATGACCGGCGAACAGGCCTTTGCGGAATGGGGCTGGCGCATTCCGTTCCTGGTGTCGGTGCTGCTGCTCGGCATCTCCGTCTGGATCCGGCTGCGATTGAACGAATCGCCGGTGTTCCAGCGCATGAAGGACGAGGGCAAGAGCTCCAAGGCGCCGCTGACCGAGGCCTTCGCCAACTGGGCCAACGCCAAGATCGTGCTGCTTGCGCTGATCGGCGGCACCATGGGCCAGGGCGTGGTCTGGTACACGGGCCAGTTCTACGCGCTGTTCTTCCTGCAATCGATCCTGAAGGTCGACGGCTACACCGCCAACCTCCTGATCGCCTGGTCGCTCCTGCTCGGCACCGGTTTCTTCATCGTGTTCGGCGCCCTGTCCGACAAGATCGGCCGCAAACCGATCATCCTCGCCGGCTGCGCGATCGCGGCGCTGACTTTCATCCCGATCTTCAAGATGATCACCACCAACGCCAACCCGGCGCTGGAGAAGGCCATCGAATCCACCAAGGTCGAAGTGGTGGCCGATCCCGCAGGCTGCGGCGATCTGTTCAACCCGGTCGGCACCCGCGTGTTCACTGCGCCTTGCGACACCGCGCGTGCCTACCTCGCCCAGTCGTCGGTGAAGTACGCGACGACATCAGGCCCGGCCGGCTCGGGCGTGAAGGTCGTCGTCAACGGCAAGGAAGTTCCTTACGCTGACGCCAAGACATCCAATGCTGCGGTGCTGGCGGCGATCCAGGCAGCGGGCTATCCGAAGACGGGTGACGCCGGCATCGTGAAGATGTCGAACCCGTTCGACATCTTCCGTCCGCAGGTCGCGGCCGTGATCGGGCTGTTGTTCATCCTGGTGATCTTCGTCACCATGGTCTACGGCCCGATCGCCGCGATGCTGGTCGAACTGTTCCCGACCCGCATCCGCTACACCTCGATGTCGCTGCCCTATCACATCGGCAACGGCTGGTTCGGTGGCTTGCTGCCGGCAACCGCGTTCGCGATCGTGGCCTCCACTGGCGACATCTATGCCGGCCTCTGGTACCCGATCATCTTCGCAGCGATCACCGCGGTGGTCGGTTTCCTGTTCCTGCCGGAGACCAAGGACGTCGACATCAGCAAGACCTGAGACGAAGCGCGCTTGAAGCGCTTGCTCGATCGGCCGCGGAGCGATCCGCGGCCGATTTTGTTTGAGCATCTCCGAGTTCGTAGCCCGGGTGGAGAGACGATCTGCATCATCTTGTGCTGCCGATGAACTGCAGCACGACCTCGCGCCGGTGAGGCCTCGTGCGATGCTCGATCAGGTAGATCGCCTGCCAAGTGCCGAGCGCAAGTTCGCCATCCAATACCGGAACCTGGAGCGAGGTCGACGTCAGCATGGTCTTGATATGCGCCGGCATGTCGTCGGGGCCTTCGGTGTCATGGCGCCATCCGCCATCCTCCGGCGCCAGGCGGCGCAGCGCGGTGAGGAGATCCTCGAGCACGGTCGGATCGGCATTCTCCTGGATGGTGAGCGACGCCGAGGTGTGGCGGATGAACAGCGTCACTTGCCCCTCGGCGCCGCGCGCCTCGCGCAGGAATTTTGCGACTTCCGAGGTGAGGTTGGTGAAGCCGACGCCCGGCGTATGAACGGTCAGTAGCGCTGACACGATGGTGGTGACACTGACGGTTGATGGAGCGCTGCGCGAGAGTGAGGTCATGAACGAAGCCGTCGTAGGAGTAGGTAGGATGGGTAGAGCGCAGCGAAACCCATCAACCTTGGTCATTGTGGAGCGATGATGGGTTTCGCTGCGCTCTACCCATCCTACGAAGGAATCAAATCTTCCCCGACGTGTCGCGCTGCACGCGGTTGGCCATCTCGACCAGACGGCGCCAGGCGCGCTCGAGGAAGGACATCACGCGATCCATATCCTGATCGCTCGGCAACGGGATTTCGATCCTGCGTCCGCCCTCGGCGACCTTCGGCTCGCCCTGCTTCAACGAGTCCGATTTAGGCAGCGCCTCGTCGGTCTTGCCGGTGGTGGCCTGATCCCGCTGCGCGAGCTCGGCCCTGAGCGTCTCGTTCTCGGCCTGCAGCCGGCCGATTTCTGCGTCCATCGCGGCGCGCTCGTCAGGCACGGCATAACAGGCCCAGCCTGTCCCCGAATTATTGTTGCAGGTTGAGACCGTGCCGGTCCGCGTGTCGAGCCGCAGCACGCCATCGGCGGTGGTCGACAGCGCGTAACGGCCGTTCTCGGTATCCGGCCGGGATTGGGCAAAGGCTGTGCCGCTCAGGCTCAAGCTCAACGCCACACCGGCCAGGACCGTGGAAACTTTCGAGGATGACGTGGCGTTTCGCATCGGCTTCCTCCCGCAAGATGAGCGTGCCCCTACACCTCCGACGTATAGGGCGGCCTGCCCGACTTCAATGCATCGGCGAGCAAATCCAGCCGGTCCTGCCCCCAAAACACCTCGCCATCCAGCACATAGGCAGGCGAGCCGAATACGTCGGCCGTTATCGCATCCTGACGGTTCTGCTCATAGGCCGCGCTGATTGCCTCCGAGGCGGAACGTTCCACCAGCTTGCTGCCGGGCAGGCCCGCTTCGTCGGCAAGGCGCACCACCGTCGCGGGATCGGCGAGATCGAGCTGATCCTCCCAGACCGCGACAAAACCGCGCTTCAGAAAAGGATCGGGATCGAAGCCGGCCTCGATTGCAGCGATGACGGCACCATCGGCAAGGCGGGCATTGAACGGCCAGTGCGCGGGCTTCAGATGAAACTGCAATCCGCGCCGGTCGCGCCAGCGCTGCAATTCCACCATCCGATAACGTTGCCGCACCGGATGACGCTTCAGCAGCGGCAAGCCGCCGGTCTCCGAGAACAAGTCGACCAGCACCACCGGCTTGTAGTTCACCTTGAGACCAAAGCCAGTGACGAGATCGCGGAACGGCCGGTCGCCGATATAGGCCCAGGGAGATTGAAACGAGAAGTAGTAGTCGACCTGGCGCGACATGGCGGCTCCGAGCGGGATTGGTGCGACGATGCGCCCATCCCAACAGAGCGTCCCGGCCGGTGCAAGACCGCCGCTGCCTGAATGTCAGCTGTTGCGTTGCGATGACAGGTCGCAGACATCTGGAATATCTTCAAAGAAGTGCAATCGAATCAATGCGCTAACTAGTTGTTACGCAATCTTGACTTGATTGGACACGGTAAGTATGGTCCGCGCGGCTTTTGAGGGTGGCGGCGCAATTTCCATCAACCGCAGTATCGTTTAGTGTCTGCCGCATGGCGGAAAACAAAAACGACAACGCAAGTGGAAATCGCGACCAGTCGTCGTCCGACGAAGCTGCGCTTTCCGCAAGGCTCGGAAGTCTGGATCATCGGTTGTCCGAAATTCGCGACAGCCGCAAAATCAGGACTGATCAATCCGGAACAGAAAGCGGAGACGGTGCCGCCAAAGCTTCCGCGATGGCGCTCGGTTTCCGGCTTTCCTCGGAATTGGTCGCGGGCGTTGTCGTCGGGGCGGTGATTGGCTGGGGATTCGACCGTCTGCTGTCGACATCGCCGTTCGGTCTCATCGTGTTCCTGCTGCTCGGCTTCACGGCCGGCGTGGTCAACGTGGTGAGGTCTGCTGGCGTGGCCTCAGGCAAGCGCTGAGTTCTGGCGGAAGTCACGACATCTGTAATTCGATTGCCGGCGGATAAGCCGGGGGACCAAGAGCCGCGCGGATGAAAATCGATCCGATCCACCAGTTCAATATCGAGCCCCTCTTCACGATCGGCCATATCGGCGATCACACGATCGCCTTCACCAATTCGACGCTCTACATGTTCGTGGCGGTGGCGTTGATCTCGGTGCTGATGCTGGCAAGCGGCCGGCAGCTGGTTCCGGGGCGCCTGCAGTCGGTCGCCGAAATCTCTTACGAGTTCGTCGCCAGCACCATCCGCAGCACCGCCGGCGCGGAAGGCATGAAGTTCTTCCCGCTGATCTTCTCGCTGTTCATGTTCATCTGCGTCTCGAACCTCGTGGGCATCATCCCCTACACGTTCACGATTTCGAGCCACCTGATCGTCACCGCAGCGCTCGCGCTGCTGGTATTCTTCACCGTCCTGATCTACGGCGTCTACAAGAACGGGCTGAAGTTCTTCAAGATTTTCGTGCCGTCCGGCGTGCCGATCTACATCCTGCCGCTGGTCATGTTCATCGAGATCCTGTCGTTCTTCCTGCGGCCGGTCTCGCACAGCGTGCGTCTGTTCGCCAACATGCTGGCCGGCCATATCGCGCTGAAGGTGTTCGCGGGTTTCGTCGCGATGCTCGGCGTCTCGCTCGGCGCCGTCGGTTGGCTCGGCGGCGTGATGCCGCTCGCCCTCACGGTCGCATTGACCGCCCTCGAATTGCTGGTCGCTTTCCTGCAAGCCTATGTGTTTGCGATCCTGACCTGCATCTACCTCAACGACGCCATTCATCCGGGACACTGAGCGGTCCGGGGAATTTCCACCCACATCTGTCTTTCTCTCCAAGGAGCAAACTATGGAACCGGCAGCAGCTAAACTTATCGGCGCGGGCATCGCGTGCATCGGCATGGGCGGTGCGGGCGTCGGCGTGGGCGTCATCTTCGGCAACTATCTTGCCGCCGCGGTGCGCAATCCGTCCGCCGCCCAGGGCCAGTTCGGCAACCTGATCTTCGGCTTCGCCGTGACCGAAGCGCTCGGCATCTTCTCGCTGCTGATCGCGCTGCTCTTGCTGTTCGTTCCGCTCTGAGCGGTACACTCTTGCGCCGCCTGCGGGCGGCGTCCGTGACAGCTACAGGAGAACTCCATGGCTGAGAGTCATGGCGAAAAATCAGGCCAGAAGGCCGGCGCCCACACCGAAGCCGATGGCGGCCACGGCGGAGGTTTCCCTCCGTTCGATTCGTCCACCTTCGCCTCGCAACTGGTGTCGCTGGCGATCGCCTTTGTCGCGCTCTACATTATCGTGTCGCGTTTCGCGCTGCCGCGTGTCGGCGGCGTGATCGAAGCGCGCCAGAACATGATCGAGGGCGATTTGGCGGACGCGCAGAAGCTCAAGGATGAGTCCGCCGCTGCGCTGAAGGCCTATGAGAACGACCTGGCGGCCGCGCGCTCCCGCGCTCAGGCCATCAGCAACGAGACCCGCGAGAAGCTGAACGCGGCCTCCGAAGCCGAACGCAAGGTGCTGGAGGACAAGCTTACGGCCAAGCTCCACGACGCCGAGAAAACCATCGCGGCGACACGGGCGACGGCGATGAGCAATGTCCGCGGCATTGCGGCGGATGCGGCGACCGCGATCGTGCAGCGGCTGACCGGCGCGGCGCCGGATGGCGCTGCGGTGAACAGCGCCGTCGACGCCTCGCTGAAGGGACAAGCCTGATGTTGACCGAGCCGGAAACCTGGGTTGCGATCGCCTTCGTCATCCTGATGGTGGTGTTTGCCTATCTTGGCATCCATCGCACGGTGCTGAAGGCGCTGGACAACCGCAGCGAACGCATCAAGGCCGAACTCGATGACGCTCGCCGTCTGAAGGAAGAGGCCGCAAAGCTGCTCGCCGAATACAAGGCCAAGCGCACGACTGCCGAGCGCGAGGCGGAGGAAATCGTCGCGAGCGCCAAGGCGGACGCCGAACGCATCGCGGCTGAAACCAAGACGAAGATGGAAGATTTTGTCGCGCGGCGGACCAAGACCGCCGAGAACAAGATCGCGCTCGCCGAAGCCCAGGCTCTGGCGGATGTCCGTGCTGCTGCGGCGGATGCCGCGGTGACAGCGGCGTCCACCATCCTGTCGCAGTCGGTCAAGGGCTCCATTGCCGACGACCTCCTCGCCAAGGGGATCGCCGAGGTTCGTTCCAAGCTGAACTGAGCGGCTTCAACGCCAATCAAAAAGCCGGCGCGAGATGATCGCGCCGGCTTTTTTTGTTGTCTTGCTCGTTTGTTGTGCCGCTCTCTGGTCATCGCCCGCGAAGGCGGGCGATCCAGTACTCCGCGGCGTCTCGACCAAGCTACGAGCGCTGTCGTGTACTGGATACCCCGCCTTCGCGGGGTATACGGGCTCCGCGTGCTGGCCGCGCAACCTTCCGCTACTTCTTCCGCGCTGCCTTGGGCTTTGGCTCGGGCTTCAGGGCCTGCGGGTCGAAGCCGATGTAGAAGATGTAGTTCTCGGCAACGTCGGCTGACGGCGCCGGAAAGGTCAGATCCTCAGCCACCAGCGTAAAGGGCTCGCTGCCGCTTTCGCCCATCGTCACTGTGGTCTGATAGGCCTTGGTCGCGATCGTCTTTTCCGAGACGCCGCCCTGCACGACGGCGACGCGCAGCGGCACCTGAACGGTCGGCGGGGCGCCGGCAGGACCGACGATGATCCGGCCCTGGATGCCGATCCGCGCCGTGATGTCGCCGCCATTGAGCGCGCATTCGCGGGCGGTGCGGGTGATCGTCGCCTGGAACCTGAGGTCGCTGCCGACCGGTTCCTTGCCGGGCGCCCCCACCGCGTAAGTCGAGGCACCGGAACGGATCGCCACCGGCGGACAGAGGACGTCCGATTCGTTGCTCTGGCTCCCGGCGGGCGCTGGCGGCTTCTCAGCCGGCTGCTCCTCGGACTTGCCGCCGCCGAACAGGCTCTTGAAGCGATCGGTCAATGACTGTGCCGCCGCCGGCGCGGCCAGGGTGCCGCAACCAAGCGCAGTCGCCACCACAGAGGCGATCGCGGCCCTGATCACACGATGTCTTGCCATGAGAATCCCTGCCATCCCATTTCCCGCGGCGTTATAGCAGCGCAATGGCGGCGAACCCAAGGCGCTAACAAAGGCGCGACCGAGGCGCCAGGAACCCGAGGGCTAGCCCCGGAAATCCTCGTGCAACAGGCCAAACAGCAGGTGATCCTGCCAGATGCCGTTGATACAGAGATAGCGCCGCGCTGAGCCCTCGCGGGTGAAGCCGCATTTCTCCAGCACGCGGATCGAGGGCGCGTTGGAGGGGATGCAGGCGGCCTCGATGCGGTGCAGATTGAGCTCGCCGAACAGCGAAGGCAACAGCACCCGCAGCGCCGTGGTCATGTAGCCGCGATGCGCATAGGGCTCGCCGACCCAATAGCCGATGGTGCCGGCCTGCACGATGCCGCGGCGGACATTGGCGAGCGTGATGCCGCCGACCATCACGCCGTCCACTTCGCGGAAGATGATGAAGGGATAGGAGCGGTCGGCGGCGATATCCTCGGCGTAGCGGCGCAGGCGGCGGCGGAAGCCGGAACGGGTCAAATCATCGGACGGCCAGATCGGCTCCCAAGGCGTGAGATAGGCGCGGCTCGATTCGCGTAGCTGCGCCCATTGCGGAAAGTCAGCCATTTGCGGCGCGCGTAGCAGCAGGCCATGACCCCGCGGCATCAGTGCAGCCGGTCCGCTGGACGGCAAACGAAACAGGGCCATGCCCTTGAACTCCCCTGCCCGCTAGCGGGCTGCCGGTCTATCTTTTAGGGCATGATCTTTTCGGAAAACCGGTCTCCACTTTTCCGGATCATGCCCTTCCGTTTGGGCATGATCTCTTCGGAAAACCGGAGACCACTTTTCCGGATCATGCCCTAGTGCAGGAGCGTCTTCGCCTTCGACTGGGTTAATCCTTCCGCAAAAGACACCGCGGTGTCCAGACCTCTACCGCTGCCGAGCGCCACCACCGCCGGCCGGCTGCGCGCGAGCAGCGCACGGGCGGCATTGCGGGTCGATTCGACACTCACCGAATCGATCCGGCTGACCAGTTCGTCCACCGTCAGCGGCCTGCCATAGGCTAGCACATGGCGTGCCAGTTGCTCGGCGCGGGAGGAACAGCTCTCCAGCGCCATCAGCAGCCCCGCCTTCATCTGCGCCTTGGCGCGCGCGATCTCGGCCTCGGTCAGAGTCTCCACGGCCTCGTTCATCACGTCCACGATCACCTCCATCATTTCCGGCGCATCCGACGGGTCGGTGCCGGTGTAGAGGCCGAAGAAGCCGGTGTCGCTATAGGGGGCATGGAAGGTGTAGATCGAGTAGCACAGTCCTCGCTTCTCCCGCACCTCCTGGAACAGCCGCGACGACATCCCGCCGCCGAGCGTGTTGGTGAACACCTGCAGCGAGAACAGCGACAGGTCGGTCTGCGGCACGCCTTCCAGCGCCAGCGTCAGATGCGCCTGTTCGAGGTCGCGGTGCACGACGCGGGAACCGCCCTTGCCGAACATCGCCGCCTGCGGCTTCGGCGCGGGCGCCGCGTCGAAATTTGCGAACTTCTGCGTTGCCTCTTCGACGATCCGCTTGTGGTCCACCGCGCCGGCAGCGGAGATCACCATATCGGGCCCGCGGTAATGCGTTGCGAGGTAGCTGCGCAGCATGTCGCGGTCGAACCCCTTCAGCGTCTTGGCGGTGCCGAGCAGGGAGCGGCCCATCGGCTGGTCGGGGTAGCAGAGCTCGTTCAGGTGCTCGAACACGACGTCGTCGGGCGTATCCTGCGCCGCACCGATCTCCTGCACGATGACGCTCTTCTCGCGCTCGAGCTCATCCGGCACGAAAGAGGGATTGGCGAGGATGTCGGCGAGCACGTCGAGCGCCAGCGGCACGTCCGCCTTCATCACGCGCGCGTAATAGGCCGTCGTCTCGGTCGAGGTGCCGGCGTTGAGATCGCCGCCCACGGCCTCGATCTCCTCGACAATCTCGCGGGAGGAGCGGCGCGTCGTGCCCTTGAATGCCATGTGTTCGAGCAGGTGGGAGATCCCGTGCTCGTTCGGCTTCTCGTCGCGTCCGCCGACGCCGGCCCACACGCCGAGCGCGGCCGTCTCCAGATGCGGCATGGTGTCGGTGACCACGGTCAATCCGGACGGCAGCTTGGTGATCTCAACGCTCATCCGGTTACTCCCTGCTTGGCGGCGCGGCTCACCGACAATACGAACTTTTCGACTTCCGCCTGATCGCTTTTCATCACCTTGAGGTGTTCGGGTTTGGTCATCAATCCGTCGAGCCAGGCCGGCAATTGCGGTCGCACCCCGCAGGCGGCCTCGACCGCATCGGGGAACTTGGCCGCATGCGCGGTCGACAGCACGATATTTGGAATCCTCGAATCGGCGCTATCGCGGTCGGCAACCGCCAGCGCCACCGCGGTGTGGGGATCGACCAGATCCCCGGCCTCGCGCCAGGCGGCACGGATCGCGGCCGCTGTCTCGGTCTCATCCGCCTTGCCTGCGTCGAACTCCTCGCGGATCGCAGCTAACATCGCAGCCGGCAACACGAAGCGGCCGGACTGCTTCAGCGAATCCATCAGCCGCCGCACACTGTCAGCGTCGCGCCGGCTTGCCTCGAACAACAGCCGCTCGAAATTCGAGGACACCTGGATGTCCATCGACGGCGAGGTCGTGGCGTGAACCTCGCGGACCTCGTAGATGCCCGTCTTCAGCGTGCGCGGCAGGATGTCGTTGACGTTGGCCGCGATCCGCAAGGATCGGATCGGCAAGCCCATGCGCTTGGCGACGTAGCCCGCAAAGATGTCGCCGAAATTCCCGGTCGGCACCGTGAAGTCCACCGTCCGCTCCGGCGCGCCGAGCGCGACCGCCGAGGTGAAATAGTAGACCACCTGCGCCACGACCCGTGCCCAGTTGATCGAGTTCACGCCTGACAGCGACACCGCATCGCGGAAGTCGTGATGGTTGAACAGCCCCTTCACGATCGCCTGGCAATCGTCGAAGGTGCCTTCAATCGCCAGCGCATGGATGTTGGCGGCGCCGGTCGTCGTCATCATCCGCCGCTGCACCTCGGAGATGCGCCCTTGCGGGAACAACACGACAAGGTCGACATTTTCGAGATTGGCAAAGGCCTCGACCGCGGCGCCGCCGGTGTCGCCTGATGTCGCGACCACGATCGTGGTGCGCTGTGAACGTTTCGCCAGCACGTGATCCATCAGCCGCGAGATCAACTGCATCGCGACGTCCTTGAACGCCAGCGTCGGGCCGTGGAACAGCTCCAGCAGGAATTGATTCGGGCCGATCTGGTCGAGCGGCACGACGGCGGGATGGCGGAACGTCGCGTAGGCTTCGTTCGCCATGCGACCGAGATCGGGATCGGAAATCTCGCCGCCCGCGAACGGCCTGATGACGTCGACCGCGACTTCCCAATAGGGCCGTCCGAAGAAGCCGGCGATGGTTTCGCGCGACAGGACCGGCCAGCTTTCGGGCACGTACAGGCCACCGTCGCGGGCAAGCCCGGTCAGCATCACATCACAGAAACCAAGAACCGGGGCCTCTCCCCGGGTCGAAACATACCGCGTCAAACCGCCCTCCAAAGGCTCAAGCCTTTACCTTAAGCCCTTGATATCATGGAATTTATCGAGTTCTCGCTGCGCGGACCCGAAGCGCCACCATAAAGGGTTTTCGTGCCAAGGGGAAACCGCTTCTTGTGCGGCGCTGCCGCAAAGCAGGGCAGGCTAGACGGAGGTGCGCCGTCAAGCGCGCTGGGATGCGCTAGTCCATCGCTGGCGCGGTGCGGTTCTTTCTTTCTCGCACCTTTCTACAGGCCCGTGGTGCACGACCGGCAAGACTCGATCGCTCGCCGATCTCTGGCGCGTCGGAACCATTGCCGTTTCTTCCCGTTTATGTCCGCCATTGAGGCCAGCGCAGCAGCGATCAGCGGCGCGGCCGACGCTCCGGCACATTGGATCAGAAGCTCTAGGAATCGCCTGCACCGCCCTGCTGTTCCCGAATTGCCCCGGCAGAAGCGAATGCAAGCGATGGGAACGGTCGCGCCTTCGGGCGCGACCAGTTCCGCAGGCGGTGAGGATCAGCCCAACGCCATTTCGACGGCGATACGGATCAGGTCGGAATGGCTCTTGGCGCCCAGCTTCTGCTTCAGAAGCGAAGTGGTGTTGGCGACGGTCTTGTAGGAGATGTTGAGCGCCGCGGCGACCTCGCCGATCTTGTCGCCCCGGCCAAGCAGCCGCAGGATTTCCAGTTCGCGCGGCGACATCAGCGAGGCCGGATTGGCCTTGATGGCGGCGCCCGAAAAGGTCACGGCTTCGGCAAGGTGCGGCGATATGTAATTGTCCCCTGCCGCGACCTTGCGGACGGCTTTCACGAACACCCTGGGATCGTCGGTCTTTGAAACATAGCCCTGGGCGCCTGCTTCCACCGCGCGGACGACGAAGGCCGGATCGTCGTTCATGCTGAACATGATGATCCTGGCCTCTGGATCCTCCTTGCGGATCCGGCGCATCAACTCGAACCCGGAAACATCCGGGAGGTTGATGTCGATGACGGTAACATCAGGCTTCTTGCTGACATAGGCGCGGTGTCCCGACTTGGCGTCGGTGGCTTCCTCGATCTTCACCGAGCTGTCGGAAGCGAACAGCGACCGGCACCCGGACAACACTACCGGGTGGTCATCGACAATCAATATTCTTGTGGCCGGTTTCGGCGTATCTTGCATCACTTGCATTCTGTATCCAGAACATAGGTCCCCGGGAACCGGTGAAAAGAAAAAACCACCGGAGCGAATTAGAATTATCCAAATGTGGAAAAAATGTTCGCTCCGAACGCGGTTCTTCCTTCCGCTCGGTATCATGTTCGTGGCGGCGCTCCTGATCGGAGCGGGTTCGCTGCAGCTTTTCGTGCCGGAGCAACTGTCGGACGAGAGCGCACCGGCCGCACGTTCGGCCAGGGTGGTTGCCGACGCGCTCAACAGCGCGCTTCGGACCTCGGCCAATCCGCAAGCGACGCTGGATGCCTTTGCGCAAGCGCTCGGCACCTCCGAAGCCATCCGCTTCCAACCCGACGGTGCAAGCCACCCGCGGCCGCGGGTCGAGGTGCAAACCCCGATCGGACGGGTGCCGCGATGGTTCGTGGACCTGCTCACGATACCGGAGGTGGGCGCATCGTTCCCCGTCCGGATCGAAGGCAAGCAGGTCGGTGAGATCATTTTCTCGCCCGACCTGTCGGCCGATATTTTCGAGAAATGGATCGGCTTTGTTGCGATCACATTCTCCGTGGTTGCGCTGACGCTGCTCACCGGCGCTATCGCTTATTTCACCTCCGGCGCCGTGCTGCGTCCCCTGCAGGATCTCGGCGAAGGCCTCACCCGCATGCGCGGGGGTGATTATAAGCAGCTCATCCCCCCGTCGGGCCCGCCGGAGATCCGCCGAAGCGCCGAGGAAGCCAACGAACTTGCCCGCACGCTGAGCTTGCTGAGCCAGGACAATCGAGGTCTGCTGCGCCGGATCGTCTCGCTGCAGGATGACGAGCGGCGCGATATGGCGCGCGAACTGCACGACGAGCTCGGACCGCTGTTGTTCGGCATTCGCGCCAAAGCGGTTGCGCTGCTCGAAGCTCTCCCGCATGGCAACCTGCAACTTGCGGCCTCCGTCGACGGCATCCTGCAATCGGTCGAAGCGCTGCAGCAGGCCAACCGCCGCATCCTCGACCGGCTGCGGCCGCTCTACATCCAGGACTTGGGGCTGGAAAAAAGCATCGAGACGTTACTGCAATATGCGCGCGCGCAAGCGCCCGGGCTCAAGCTCGTCTCGCACATCGACGGCAGGCTGAATGCGATCGAGGGTCTGCTCTCGCAGACCGTCTATCGCGTGATCCAGGAGAGCATCACCAACGTGCTGCGCCATGCCCGAGCCCGCTCGGTCACCGTGGAGGCTTCGATGAAGGCGGCGGAGCTGATCGTGGAGGTATCGGACGACGGCATCGGCCTTCCCAAGGACTCCGTCTTCGGCCGAGGGCTGACCGGGATGCAGGAACGGGCCCGCGCGCTGAGCGGCACGCTCGAGCTGGTGCGCGAAGACGGACGGACCATCGTGCGCTGCCTCCTGCCGGTCGGCGACAGCGCGCTTGGCTGATCGCCGCGCTCGGCGCGGCATGATCTACGCGCGACGTTGGCCGCGAAACCACAATGCGAAGACGATCAACACCGCCACGGCGAGCGTGAACCAGGTGATGGCGTATTGCATGTGGTCGTCCTTGAGATTGACCTTCAGCGGTCCCGGCTTGGGAATGCCGCTGTCGGGCACGGGCGACTCGAGATCGATGTAGAAGGGCGCGACGGCCTTGCCGCCCTCGCCCCAGCCGAGCGCGCTCGCCATCGCGAGATGATTGCGGACGAACCATAGGCGTTTTGCTGGATTTTCCTTCGGTGTCAGCGAGCCGGCCCCCTCGGGAAAGCGGAGATAGCCGCTCAGCTTGACCGGTTCGCCCGTGATCAGCGGCGCGACCGCGCGATCCTGTTGGGCACGATCCTGCATCGTGTTCTGCACAAAGCCGGCATTGATCACGGCGATCTCGCCGTCAGGCAGGCGCGCCGGCAGAAACGCCCAGGTGCCGGGACCGGAAATGTCGTCACGGACCGCGGAGCCAGAACTGAATACCATCGCATCCGGCAGCTTCGCATAGGTTGCAGTGAAAGTGACGCGGCGGAATTCGTCGCTCACTGGACGTAGCGCGGCCCATTGCGAAGGCTGCGGCAGCGCTTCGGGCGCCGCCGCCAGGCGCTCGTTGAGGGCCGCGATCAGCGCATGCTTCTCGACCCGGCGCTGCAACTGCCAGATCCCGAGGCCCGTGAACACCACCACCAGGATCAACGTGAAAATGCCGAAGCCAGCGGCGCCGCGCCGTTGCGTGGATGCTGCGGTCATTTCTGCTCGCGCTTGATCAGCCGGCCCTCCGCCGCCTTGTGGTGGAACTGGAGTGCGATCAAAAGCGATTTCATCGAACGCAGCGGCAGCAACGTGACGACGACGATGAGCGGCAGCCAGAGCACCGCATGCACCCAGAACGGCGGCTGGTACTTGACCTCCACAATCAGCGCACAGGCAACGACGATCGCGCCGGCCAGCATGATGATGAAGATCGCCGGCCCATCGCCGGAATCGATGAAGGCATAATCCAGCCCGCAACTCTCGCAGCGCGGAGCCAGCGTGAGGAAGCCCGCATAGAGCTTGCCCTTGCCGCAGCGCGGACAGCGGCAGGCGATGCCGCGGAGCGCGCTCTCGGTGACCGTCGGGGGAGTGTCGGCTGGCATCAAGTCGTTCGATCTTTACTCGCGAAAGCAAAAGGGCGGCCATCTGGCCGCCCCTTGTAGCACGTCACGGCGGGTTAGTGCGCGGCGTGCGCCATGGTTTCGGCGCCGCGGCCCCACACGTAGATGCAAATGAACAGGAACAGCCAGACCACGTCGACGAAGTGCCAGTACCAGGCGGCGAACTCGAAGCCGAGGTGCTGCTTCGGCGTGAAGTGGCCAGCATAGGCGCGGAACAGGCAGACCAGGAGGAAGATGGTGCCGATAATCACGTGGGCGCCATGGAAGCCGGTCGCCATGAAGAACACGGAGCCGTAGACATTGCCGCCGAACGAGAACGTCGCATGGGCGTATTCATAGGCCTGCACGCAGGTGAAGGCCGCGCCGAGCAGCACGGTGAGGATCAGGCCGTATTTGAGGCCCTGGCGATCGTTTTCCAAGAGCGCATGGTGGGCCCAGGTCACCGTGGTGCCGGAGGTGAGCAGCAAGAGCGTGTTGAGCAGCGGCAGGTGCCAGGGATCGAAGGTCTCGATGCCATGCGGCGGCCAGGTGCCCGGCACGGCGCAGGCGCCGGCGGCGGTGCCGGCGCCGCAACCGAAGATCGCGTCGCGGGCGGCATGGACCGGATCGGCCGGGAACAGCGCGGCGTTGAAGAACGCCCAGAACCAGGCGACGAAGAACATCACCTCGGAGGCGATGAACAGGATCATGCCGTAGCGGTGATGGAGCTGCACCACACGGGTGTGGTCGCCCTTGTACTGGGCCTCGCGGATCACATCGCCCCACCAGCTCGCCATGGTGTAGAGCACGCCGATCACGCCGATGCCGAACACGATCGGCGCGCCCGTGAACATGTGATGCATCCAGCCGATGGCGCCGAAGCACATGATGAAGGCCGAGATCGAGCCGACCACCGGCCAGGGGCTCGGATCGACGAGATGGTAATCGTGATGCTTGACGTGCGCCTCAGCCATTGCAGTCTCTCCGTTCGCGTGCCGTCAGGCACGTATTCGTCTCAGAAATTCAAAGATTGCCCTTGCGCTTGTCCGACTCGCCGGAGGCCACTGGCTTCGGGACCGGATCGCGCACGGAATAGAAAGTGTAGGACAGGGTGATCGATTTCAGGCTGTCGTTCTCGCGGTCGGCAACCAGCGCCGGATCGACATAGAACACGACAGGCATCTCCCGCTTCTCGCCCGGCGCCAGGGTCTGCTCGGTGAAGCAGAAGCAGTTGATCTTCTGGAAGTAGGCCCCGACCGTCAGCGGCGCGACATTGTAAGCCGCCTGGGCCGTCGTCGCCCGCGCCGACTGGTTGGTCACCGTGTAGAAGACGGTGACGACCTCACCGATCCTGACTTCGATCTCGTTCTGCTCGGGCTCGAACTTCCAGGGCAGGCCCGGCGCGACATTGGCATCGAAGCGAACCTCGATCTTGCGGGCGAGCGGACCCTCCGCCGGCGCAGAGGTCGCAACCTGGGTGGTGCCGTTGAAGCCGGTGGCGCGGCAGAACCAGTTGTAAAAGGGCACCGCCGCATAGGACGCGCCGACCATCAGCACGACGACGAAGCCGCAGATCGAGGCAACCACCGCGTCACGCGTCAGCGTGCGGCGGGACGCCTTTTGGCTCGTGCCGGACTGCCTGGGCGTGGTCGTCTCTTGCGCCATCTCGATCACATCTCAGATCGGCCGCACCAGGACGGCCGGGCCCTTGACCAGGGTGACCGCGAAGAACAGCACGACCAGGACACCGAGCGCGAGCGCAATGGCGATCGAGCGCTGGCGGCGGCTCCTGAGCTGCGCCTCGGTAAGGACAATTCCTTCTTGCTCGCGTTTGTCATCCATTGCGTGTTCATGCGCTCCTTACCCGACCCATGATGCAACGGTGCGGAAGGCAACCTCGACCAGCAAGGTCGCGAACAGCGCGAACAGATAAAAAATGGAGAAAGCAAACAATTTGCGGCAGGCGCGATTGGCTTCCTTGCCCTCGCGGCGGCGATAGACGTCGACCGCGAGCCAGAGCATGCCCGACCCGAGCAGGAGCGAGGCGACGCCATAGACCGCATCGAAATAGCCGAGCGGCCACGGCGCCACCGCGATCGCGACAAGCACGATCGTGTAGAGCAGGATCTGCAGCCGGGTCGCGTCGGGACCGGCGACCACGGGCAGCATCGGCACGCCGGCGCGGGCGTAGTCGTCGCTGCGGAACAGCGCCAGGGCCCAGAAATGCGGTGGGGTCCAGAAGAAGATGATCAGGAACAACAGCACGGGCTCGATCGACAACGAGCCGGTTGCCGCCGCCCAGGCCACCACCGGCGGCAGCGCGCCAGCGGCACCGCCGATCACGATGTTCTGCGCAGTCCAGCGCTTCAGCCACATCGTGTAGATCACGACATAGAAGAAGATCGTGAAGGCCAGCAGCGCGCCCGCGACCCAGTTGACCAGGATGCCGAGCGTCATCACCGAGAAGAACGCCAGCGTCAGGCCGAAGGCGGTGGCTTCTCCACTTGTGATGCGGCCGCGTGGGATCGGCCGGTTGGCAGTGCGCGTCATCAACGCGTCGATATCGCCTTCATAGGCCATGTTCAGCGCGCCGGAGGCGCCGGCGCCGACCGCGATGCAGAGGATCGAGGTGAAGGCCAGCACCGGATGGACGTGACCAGGCGCGATCATCAGGCCGACCAGCGCGGTGAAGATCACGAGCGACATCACCCGCGGCTTCAGAAGCGCGATGTAGTCGCCGACCTCGGCCTCGGAGATCCGCGGCAACTCGATGGCATTGTGATCGACAACCGACACGATGGTCTCGTTCCCTTAAAATCAAGCAGAGAGCGTGACGCGCCCCTAAGGGCGCGTCACTGTTTCCTTTACTGCACGCGCGGCAGCACTTCGAACTGGTGGAAGGGCGGCGGCGAGGACAGCGTCCATTCCAGCGTGGTGGCGCCGGCGCCCCACGGGTTGGCGGCCGCCTGCTCCTTGCGGACGAAGGCGTCGATCACGCCGTAGATGAAGATCAGCACGCCGAAGCCGGAGATGTAGGAGCCGACCGAGGAGACCAGGTTCCAGCCGGCGAACGCGTCCGGATAGTCGACATAGCGGCGCGGCATGCCCGACAGACCGAGGAAGTGCTGCGGGAAGAACACCAGGTTCACGCCGATGAAGGTGAACCAGAAGTGCAGCTTGCCGATGGTCTCGCTGTACATGTAGCCGAACATCTTCGGGAACCAGTAGTACCAGCCTGCGAAGATGCCGAACACGGCGCCCAGCGACAGCACGTAGTGGAAGTGGGCCACCACGTAGTAGGTGTCCTGCAGCACGCGGTCGACGCCGGCATTCGCCAGCACGACGCCGGTGACACCGCCGACCGTGAACAGGAAGATGAAGCCGATCGCCCAGATCATCGGCACCTTGAACTCGATCGAGCCGCCCCACATCGTGGCGATCCAGGAGAAGATCTTCACGCCAGTCGGCACCGCGATCACCATGGTGGCGGCGACGAAGTAGGCCTGCGTCGCCGACGACATGCCGACCGTGTACATGTGGTGCGCCCACACCACGAAGCCGATGCCGCCGATCGCGACCATCGCGTAGGCCATGCCGAGATAGCCGAACACCGGTTTGCGCGAGAAAGTCGAGACGATCTGGCTGATCATGCCGAAGGCCGGCAGGATCAGGATGTACACTTCAGGATGGCCGAAGAACCAGAACAGGTGCTGGAACAGCACCGGGTCGCCCCCGGCATCGGGCGCGAAGAAGGCGGTGCCGAAGTTACGGTCGGTGAGCAGCATGGTGATGGCGCCGGCGAGCACCGGCAGCGACAGCAAGAGCAGGAACACCGTCACCAGGATCGACCACACGAACAGCGGCATCTTGTGCAGCGTCATGCCTGGTGCGCGCATGTTGAAGATCGTGGTGATGAAGTTGATCGCGCCCAGGATCGAGGAGGCACCGGCGAGGTGCAGCGACAGGATCGCAAAGTCGACCGCCGGCCCCGGATGGCCCGAGGTCGACAGCGGCGCGTACATGGTCCAGCCGGCGCCGACGCCGTTGGCGCCCGGCTCGCCCTCGACGAAGGTCGAGATCAGGAGCAGCGCGAAAGAGGCCGGCAACAGCCAGAACGAGATGTTGTTCATGCGCGGGAACGCCATGTCGGGCGCGCCGATCATCAGCGGCACGAACCAGTTGCCGAACCCGCCGATCATCGCCGGCATGACCATGAAGAAGATCATGATCAGGCCGTGCGAGGTCACGAACACGTTGTAGGTATGGGACTCGTGGAAGATCTGCACGCCCGGATACATCAGCTCGGCGCGGATCGCGATCGACATCGCAGCCCCGATGATGCCCGCAATGACCGCGAAGATAAGGTACATCGTGCCGATGTCCTTATGGTTCGTGGAGTAGAGATAGCGGCGCCATCCGGTCGGATGGCCGTGATCATCATGGGCGTGATCGTGTGTCGCTGCGCCTGTTGCCATGTCCTAGATCCTTAAGCCAATTCCCTTTGGACCTTTGCGGTCCCATCGCCCTTATTCTTCCGATGCGCGCCCGCCCCCGGGCTTGCAGCCTTACCGCGACGCCTGACCAATCGAGGCGTATGAATTCGCCGGGCTGCTGGCAAATTTCTTCTTCGCGGCGTCCACCCAACTCGCGAATTCCTGATCCTCCACGACCCGCACCGCGATCGGCATGAACGCATGATCCTTGCCGCACAGCTCGGAGCACTGGCCGTAATACATGCCGGTCTTGGTGGCCTTGAACCAGGTCTCGTTGAGACGGCCCGGGATCGAGTCGATCTTGATGCCGAAGGCCGGCACCGCAAACGAGTGGATAACGTCCGCGCCGGTGGTCTGGATCCGGATCACCTTGTTGACCGGCACCACCATCTCATTGTCGACGCCGAGCAGCCGCGGCTGCTTGTCCTGGGCAAGCAGCGAGTCGAACTCGAACTTGCCGTTATCCGGGTAGGCGTAGGACCAATACCACTGCTTGCCGGTGACCTTGATGGTCAGGTCCGACTTCGGCACGTCGAGCTGCAGGAACAGGAGGCGGAACGACGGCACCGCAATGCCGACCAGGATCAGCACCGGAACCAGCGTCCAGGCCACCTCGATCAGCGTGTTGTGGGTGGTCCTGGAGGGGACCGGATTCGCGCGCGCGTTGAACTTCATCACCACCATGACGAGCAGCGCCAGCACGAACAGCGTGATCACAGTGATGACCACCAGCAGGAAGTTATGAAACCAGACGATGTTCTCCATCACCGGGGAGGCCGCCTGCTGCAGGGTGACTTCCCAGGGCGCCGGCTGCCCCAATTCGGCGAATGCCGTCCCGCCGGCCGCGAGCGCCATGCCCGCTACCGCACCCCCCAGCAACCGCCGGCCCATCAGGCCCATCGACATCCTCATGCCGCTCGCGCTCCCTATGATTTATCCCCTTAGCACCCCCGCCACACGGCGTGGATGCAGCACGATCCGCCCTCACAAACGGCCTGCCGGACGCACTTTCGGAAAGTACAGGGGCCAGATCGTTAGAACGCGTCGAAATCTAGCCTCTCAAACCATAATTCGCAGGCGCTCGCAATGCAGTAGTAGGGCCTCAGGCCATGCGCGATCGGCTATTCCCGTGATGTGACATTTTCTCGATAAATCAGGCGATAGCGCCACTTCCGCGGGCAACGCCGCTTGACAGGGCGATTGCTGGATGTACCCACAGGCTGGGCGCTCCGCAGGAACCTGATTCGCGCGAAGCGTCCCCACCGCGGCGCGAGATTTGCTTGGGGATCGCCTTCAAGGCGCCGTCATTGCGGTATCAGTCGTTTTGCGTGCCGCCGGCAGCCGGGCAATGCACCCGACCTTGGCCGGGGAAACCAAGCCGGCATGGCCGGCCATCAAAGGATCGACCCGGATGGGCGCTTTGAAACATCACAGCGGACGTAGCTGGAGTGCCGCCAACTGGCTGGGCGGCCTCCTGGCGCTCGTGTTCATGTTAGGCCTGCTGCAAGCGGCCCACGCCCAGGGGGCGGTCCGCTCGGTCCATGGCGATTGGCAGATCCGCTGCGACACCCCGCCGGGCGCCCAGAGCGAGCAATGCGCGCTGATTCAGAGCGTGGTCGCCGAGGACCGTTCCAATGCCGGCCTCACCGTGATCGTGCTGAAGACCGCCGACCAGAAAAGCCGCCTGATGCGCGTGGTCGCGCCGCTCGGCGTCCTGCTTCCCTCCGGGCTCGGGTTGAAGCTCGACAATCAGGACGTCGGCCGCGCCGGTTTCGTCCGCTGCCTGCCCAACGGCTGCGTCGCCGAAGTTGTGATGGACGACAAGCTGCTCGGCCAGCTCAGGGGCGCCAAGACCGCGACGTTCATCATCTTCGAGACCCCCGAAGAGGGCATCGGCTTTCCGCTCAGCTTGAACGGGCTGGCAGAGGGGTATGACAAGTTGCCGTGAGGCGACCTCTCCCGAATTGCTGCAACAGCGCCTATCTTGAACGATGATGTCCCGGCCAAGCCAAACATGAACGGGATGTAATTGCGTTGAATTCGGAGTCGTCATGACCAGTCCCGCCACAACCTCCCTGCTCGACCGCGCCAATCTCGACCGCGATGCCGTGCGCCGCGAGCTCGCGCGCGGGCTCCAGGGGGCGGACGACGGCGAATTGTTCCTGGAATTCGGACAGACCGAGGCCCTGGTGTTCGACAATGGGCGCTTGAAGCAGGCGACTTATGACACCAGCCAGGGGTTCGGCCTGCGCGCGGTGAAGGACGACGCGGTCGGCTACGCGCATTCCTCCGACGTCTCGCTGCCGGCGCTGATTCGCGCCGCCGATGCGGTGCATGCGGTGCGCGGCGGCTATTCCGGCAGCTTCGCCGCGGCGCCCGCGCACACGAATGTGAAGCTTTACGGCGACGAGAACCCGCTGGATGCGCCTGGCTTCGAGGCCAAGGTCAAGCTGCTCGGTGAGATCGACGCCTATATCCGCGACAAGGACCCGCGGGTGCGGCAGGTTTCCGCGAGCCTGACTGCGACCTGGCAGGTGGTGGAAATCGTCCGGCCGGACGGCGAGAGCTATCGCGACATCCGGCCGCTGGTGCGGGTCAACATTTCCGTCGTTGCGGGTCAGGGCGACCGGCAGGAGAGCGGCAGCAAGGGTTATGGCGGCCGCGAAGGTTACGCCCGTTTCATCGAGACCAAAGCCTGGCGCGACGCTGCCGACGGCGCGCTGCGCGAGGCGCTGGTCAACTTGGAATCGGTGCCGGCACCGGCCGGCGAGATGGACGTGGTGCTGGGCGCCGGCTGGCCCGGTGTGATGCTGCATGAAGCCGTCGGCCACGGGCTCGAGGGCGATTTCAACCGCAAGAAGACTTCGGCCTTCGCGGGCCTGATGGGCCAGCAGGTCGCCGCCAAGGGCGTCACCGTGGTCGACGACGGCACCATGGCCTCGCGCCGCGGCTCGCTCTCGATCGACGACGAGGGCACGCCGACCAACCGCACCGTGCTGATCGAGGACGGCGTCCTGGTCGGCTACATGCAGGACCGCCAGAACGCGCGGCTCATGAACATGAAGCCGACCGGCAATGGCCGGCGACAGAGCTATGCCCACGTGCCGATGCCGCGCATGACCAATACCTACATGCTGGCTGGCAACAGCGATCCCGCGGAGATCCTCGCCTCGGTGAAGAACGGCATCTATGCCGCCAATTTCGGCGGCGGTCAGGTCGACATCACCTCGGGCAAATATGTGTTCCAGTGCACCGAGGCCTACAAGATCGAGAACGGCAAGCTGGGAGCGCCGCTGAAGGGCGCGATGCTGATCGGCAACGGCCCGACCGACCTCAACCGCATCACCATGATCGGCAACGATCTCGCGCTCGACACCGGCATCGGCACTTGCGGCAAGAACGGCCAGGGCGTGCCCGTGGGGGTCGGCCAGCCGTCGCTGCGCATGGAGCGGATCACCGTAGGAGGAACCGGCTAGTGAGCAACAACGAAGTGGCGGTCAGCAAGCCGACAAGCTGGCGTTCGCAAGCAGCGCAACTCGCGGCGATCGTCGCTGTCGTGTTCCTCGCCAAGGGCGCGATCGCCGAGCCGTTCTACGTGCCGTCAGGCTCGATGGAGCCGACGCTTCTGATCGGCGATGCGCTGGTCGCGTCGAAATACCCTTACGGTTACGGGACAGCCTCGCTGCCGATCCAGATCACGCTCCCGGAGTCGAGCGGCCGGCTGTTCGGCGAGCCGCCGCAGCGCGGCGACGTCGTGGTGTTCCGCTGGCCCGGCGACCGCTCTCAGGCCTGGGTCAAGCGCGTGGTCGGCCTGCCCGGCGACCGCATCCAGATGCGGCAGGGCCAGCTCTTCATCAACGACCATCCCGCGACGTTGAAGCCCGACGGCATCGGCGAAGCCGAGGACGACCGTGGCCACACCGAAACCGCCTATCGCTATATCGAGACGCTGCCGAACGGCGTCAGCCACGCGATCTTCAAGATGCGCGACAATGGCCGCCTCGACAACACGCCTGAGGTCACCGTGCCGCCGGGAGAACTGTTCGTGCTTGGCGACAACAGGGACAATTCCGCCGACAGCCGTGTCTCCGTGCGCGACGGCGGCGTCGGACTACTGCCGGTCAACAACCTGATCGGCCGCGCCGACGCAGTGGTCGGCTCATGGGACATGGGCATGCGCAGCCAGCCGGTCTGGACCTGGCCGTCAGGCTTTCGGTTCGCGCGGTTCTTTACCTCGGTGCACTAATGCCAGCTCCTCATGGTGAGGAGTGCGTCTTCGCGCGTCTCCGGACGATGCTTCGCATCGCCGGGAGAACCATGAGGCCCGTGGCCCATCCCTCGTGACGCCGCTTCGCGGCTCCTCGGGATAAGGGAGACGATGGGGCTACCCGCATGACCTTCGACGACGTCAGGAAAATCGCGCTGGCGTGGCCGGAGGTCGAGGACGGCACCTCCTACGGCACGCCGGCATTGAAAGTGCGCAAGAAGATGCTCGTGCGCCTGAAGGAAGACGGCGACAGCCTGGTCATGCCTGCCGTGCCGCAGGACGAGCGTGACATGCTCATCGAGAGCCGGCCGAAGATATTCTACTTCACCGATCATTATCGCGACTATCCGATCGTGCTGATCCGACTGTCGAAGGCGAGCCGCAGCATCGTCGAGCCGCTGTTGCGCCGCTACTGGCGCATGCTGGCATCGAAGGCTGCGGTGAAAGCTCACGATGTTAATTCGTAGGGTGGGGCAAAGCGACGCGTGCCCCACCATCCCGAGCAGAGTGCTGGTGGTGGGCACGCGTCGCTTTGCCCACCTTAGGGGACTACTCATCCTACGGAGCCTCATGAATCGAGACGAATTCCTCGCGGCGGCGCTGCGCAATCCCGCCAATGCCGCCATCGCCGATGAGCTGCTGCGGCTGGCACTGCCCGACGCGTGGCTCGTGGCGGGGTGCCTGGCGCAGACGGTCTGGAACGTCAGGACGCATCGTGCGGTCGATTACGGCATCAGCGACTACGACATTTTCTATTTCGATTGCGATACATCCTGGCAAGCCGAGGACCGGATCATCAAACGCGTGCATGATGCGGTTCGGCACCTCGGCGTCGCCGTCGAAGTGCGCAACCAGGCGCGCGTCCATCTCTGGTATCCCGAAAAGCACGGCCTGCCCTACCCGCCATTGACACGCTCGACCGATGGCATCGACCGGTTTCTTACCAAGAACACCCAGATCGGAATCCGCCGCACGGCGGAAGGCTATGAGGTCTATGCGCCCCACGGATTCGATGACGTCGCCAACATGATCGTGCGGCCGAACCCGGGAGCGAATTTTTCGGCGGCGAATTACGAGAAGAAGGCGGCGAGGTGGAAGGCGCTGTGGCCGGAGATCAGGGTACTGCCGGCGGACCACTGACAAGAATTACCGCACCACGCCCGAGGTGAATCCGGCCTTGCGTCGCGGCGGCTTGATGTCCTTTTTCAGGAAGCAGTGCGGCTCGCGGCCGGCATAGCCGGGGCGCGCAAAGGTCCAGGCGCGACACTTGTTGTCGGCGGCGCAGGCGGCCTTGCAGATATCGTCGCCCTCGCCTGCTTTCAGGTCGAAGCTCTTGTAGTCGCCGCCGAAACGATCGATCGAGGTCTCGACCGTGCCGTTGCGCGGCTCGACGACGCCGGCGCCGCGCACGCCGGCGACGCAGCAATTATTCTGCGCGCGCTGCGGCACGCTGTTCTTGAGCCAGCACACCGCGCCGGTGGTGATGTCGGTCGGATAGTTGAAGCTCCAGGCCCGGCAGCGGCGATCGCGCTCGCACAACAGCGCGCAATCGGCCGGGTCGCCCGAGGCAACGGGCGAACTGAGGTAATCTCCGCCGGGGCGATCGAAGTTGACCTGCGCCTGCGCCGGCCGCGACGTCGCTACGGCCGCCAACAAGGCGAACGTCACCACACTCGCCCAGAAGAGGCGGCCAATTCTCATATCCAACGCTTTCGACTGTCCCCCGCGCTCACCGCGGGTGGTCATTTGAGCGCCGCCAACCTGTACGCTGGATGAACGGCTCAAAAATGCGGCAAGCTGGCACACCAGTTGCTGTGACGGCCGGCCTGCGTGTGGCGTGAGCGCCACGCAGGCAAAGAACATGCATCAAAACAAGCGGATAGGGTTAGAACGCGCATTCATCATAGGCCGGCTCGACGGAGCCGTTCCAGGCGCCGTTGAACTTGTCCAGCAGCTCTTCCGCCGGCGTCCGGCCACAATCGATGATCCGCTCCAGCGGCTCGAGATAGCGGCTCTCGTCGCGGCCGATCTGGTCGATGCGGTTACGCCGCCGCAAACCGGCATGTGACAGTTTGAGACACTCTTTAGCGATCTCGAACAGATAGCGGTCCTTGATCCGCGCCTTGAAGCCGAAGCGCGGCACGTCGTCGCGCAGCGCCTGCCGCTCCCGCGCGGTCCAGTTCCGCACCAGATCCCAGGCCGCATCCAGCGTGTCGTTGTCATAGAGCAGCCCGACCCAGAATGCCGGCAATGCCGGCAGCCGGCCCCATGGCGCGCCATCGGCGCCGCGCATTTCCAGATAGCGCTTGAGCCGCACCTCCGGAAAGATCGTCGAGAGATGATTGGCCCAGTCCGACAGGGTTGGACGCTCGCCGGGCAATGCAGGATTCTTGCCCTCGAAGAAATCGCGGAACGAGGTGCCGGAGACGTCAAGATAGTCGTCGCCGCGCTTGACGAAATACATCGGCACGTCGAGGGCATAATCGACCCAGCGCTCGAACCCCATGCCGTCCTCGAACGCCCATGGCAGCATGCCCGAGCGCGCATTGTCGGTGTCGCGCCAGATCTCGGACCGGAACGACAGGAAGCCGTTCGGCTTGCCTTCCGTGAACGGCGAGTTGGCGAACAGCGCGGTCGCGATCGGCTGCAAGGCAAGCGATACGCGCAGCTTCTTCACCATGTCCGCTTCAGAGGAGAAGTCGAGATTGGTCTGCACCGTGCAGGTGCGGTACATCATGTCGATGCCGTATTTGCCGACCTTCGGCATGTAGCCGGTCATGATCTTGTAGCGGCCCTTGGGCATCACCGGGATCTCTGCCCGAGACCAGGACGGCGTCATGCCGAGGCCGAGAAAGCCGATACCGAGCGGCGTTGCGATCTCGCGCACCTGCGCCAGATGCGCCATCAATTCGCTCTGGGTCTGATGCACGGTCTCGACCGGCGCGCCGGACAATTCGAACTGGCCGCCCGGCTCGAGCGAGATCGCGCCTCCCCCGGTGACGTCGTAGAGACCGATGATGTTGCCGTTCTCCACGATCGGCTCCCAGCCGAGCAGGAGCTTCATGCCGTCGAGCAAGGCGCCGATGCCGCGCGCCCCTTCATACGGCACGGGCTGATGGCCCTGCAGCGTGAACGGCGTCTTCTCATGCTCGGTCCCGATCCGGAAATCGGCAGGATCCTTCACGCCCGCCTCGATCCACGCGACCAGTTCGTCGCGCGATTGGAGTGGCGTCATATCGATCTGGTCACGCGCCATACGAATTCCGATACTGAAGCGCTTCGATCGAATGCGCGCGGTGGCAGGGGCATCCACGAACCAGGCGGCCCGCGGATGCTGGTGGCAACAATGATATCATCGGGCAGTCACGCCGTCTCTTATCGCAGGCGACTTGGCGTCGCTGCAGGAACATCCCAGCCGGTCCAGAAGCGCGCAGAGCTTGACCGCGTCGACGTCAGACAGTTTCGACCCGACATGCTTCTCGATCGCCGCCGAATAGGCGCCCCACATCCGCTTCTGCAATTCACGTCCCGCCTCGGTAATCTCGACGAATTGGCCGCGCTTGTCGACCTTGCATTCGCGCCTCGCCGCCAGCCCCTCGTCCACCAGGCGATCGATCAGCCGCGACGTCGAATATTGCGGCAGCAGCATCTGCCGCTCCAATTCCACCGGCCGCAACTCTCCCGACGGCGCGCGCGACAACTCGAGCAGGGCATCGTACCAGGCGAGCGGCGGAAAGCCGGCCTTCTTCAGGTCCTGCTCGACGGCGTCGAGCACCCGGCTCTGCACCCGCATCAGGCGGATCCAGGCGGCGGTCGCCTCGGTCGATGGTTTGCGTTTCATGGCCTAGTCCGTCATCGTCGGTACAAAGTCTACCGTACTGAATGCACCTGCATCAATCTTGACTGTTCATGCAGGTGCATTTAGTCGGTCCGACGCCCAAGGCCAACAACAAAAAGGCCTACAAGAATTCGAGAGGAGATCTCCGATGAAATTATACTATTCGCCCGGCGCCTGCTCGCTTTCGCCCCATATCGCGCTCCTGGAAGCCGGCCTGCCCTACGAGCTGGTCAAGGTCGATGTGCGCGCCAAGAAGCTGGAAAATGGCGACGATTTCCTGAAAGTGAACCCCAAGGGCCAGGTGCCGGCACTGGCGCTCGATTCCGGCGAACTGGTCACCGAGGGGCCCGTGATCGTGCAGATCATCGCCGACCGTGCCGCGGCCAAGAACCTGGCGCCGGCCCATGGCAGCGCCGAGCGCTACAAGCTGCTCGAGTGGCTCAATTTCATTACCACCGAGCTGCACAAGAATTTCAGCCCGCTGTTCGCGCCGGTCCTGTCCGACGACACCAAGGCGTTCTTCAAGGACCGCCTGATGGGCAAGTTGAAATATATCGACGGCCAGCTTGCCGGGCGCGACTACCTCCTCGGCAGCCAGTTCACCGTCGCCGACGGCTATCTGTTCACGATGCTGGCCTGGGCCGACCGGATGAAGTTCGACCTGTCGGGCCTGCCCAACCTCACCGCCTACAAGGCCCGCATCGCCGCCCGGCCCAAGGTGCAGGAAGCGCTCACCAAGGAAGGGCTGCTGAAGGCGTAAGCTGTCGTCCCGGCGAAAGCCGGGACCCATAACCCCAGGGCGTCATTGTTGCGCTTGATGGGCCCCCAGCCTGCTCAACAACGCAGTCCGGTGGTTATGGGTCCCGGGTCGCGCTTCCGCTTGCCCGGGACGACGAGTCACTCCGCAGCCTGCGCCACCGGCTTCTTCGGCGGGAAGCGGCCGTAGAAGGTCTCGCCCTTGGCCGCCATCTCGACCAGGAGCTTCGGCGGGGCGAAACGGGAGCCGTATTTGGCCTCGAATTTGTGGCAGAGCTCGACGAATTTCTTCGTCCCCATGAAGTCGATATAGGACAGCGTGCCGCCGGTGAACGGCGCGAAGCCGAAGCCCAGGATCGAGCCGACATCGGCTTCGCGCACGTCGGTGATGACGTGATCCTCCACCGTGCGCGCGGCTTCCACCGCCTGCACCACCAGGAAGCGCTGCTTCAATTCCTCGACATCGAGCGTATCCGGATCGAGGTGCTTCGGCTGCAGGCCGGCGAGGCCCGGCCACAGGCTCTTCTGGCCCTTGCCCTTCTCCGGATAGTCATAGAAGCCCTTGGCGTTCTTGCGGCCGAAGCGGCCCTGCTTCTCGACCATTTCAACCATCAGCTTCTTGTGGTCCTGATTGACGGCGTTGGGGCCGAGATCGGCTTCGGTCGCCTTCATGATCTTCAGGCCGAGATCGAGCGCGACTTCGTCCGACAGCGACAGCGGCCCGACCGGCATGCCGGCCATCTTGGCGGTGTTCTCGATCATCGCCGGCGGCACGCCTTCGAGGAACATCTCGTTGCCTTCCGCGATGTAGCGCATCACGCAGCGGTTGGCGAAGAAACCGCGGGAGTCATTGACCACGATCGGCGTCTTGCCGATGGCGCGGACATAGTCCAGCGCGGTGGCGAGCGCGACGTCGCCGGTGTTCTTGCCGAGGATGATTTCGACCAGCATCATCTTCTCGACCGGCGAGAAGAAGTGGATGCCGATGAACTTGCCCTGGTCCTTGAATTCCTCGGCCAGCGAATTGATCGGCAGCGTCGAGGTGTTGGACGCGAAGATCGCGTCGCCCTTCAAGAGCGGCTGCGCCTTGGCATAGGTGTCCGCCTTGACCTTGCGGTCCTCGAACACCGCCTCGATGACGAGCTCGCAGTCCTTCAAAACGTTGTAGTCGGCGGTCGCTGTGATGCGCGACAGCAGCGCATCGCGCTCGGCCTCCTTCGCCCGGCCCTTGGCGACGAGACCGTCGATCACGCTCTTGGCGTGCGCCTTGCCCTTGTCGGCGCTCTCCTGATCGCGATCAACAAGCACTACGTCGATGCCGGCCTTGGCTGAGACGTAGCCGACGCTGGCGCCCATGAAGCCGGCGCCGATCACGGCGAGCTTCTTCACCTTGGTCGGCGGCACGCCGGCGGGGCGGCGGGCGCCCTTGTTCAGTTCCTGCATCGACAGGAACAGCGAGCGGATCATTGCCGCCGCTTCCTTGGAGCGCAGCACTTGCGTGAAGTAGCGGGACTCGACGCGCAGCGCGGCGTCGATCGGCAACTGCAGGCCTTCGTAGACGCAGCTCATGATGGCGCGCGCCGCCGGATAATTGTCGTAGGTCTCGCGGCGGTAGATCGCATTGCCCGCCGGGAACATCTGCATGCCCATCTTCGAGAAGACAGGGCCGCCGGGCAGCTTGAAGCCCTTCTCGTCCCACGGCGCGACCGCCTTGCCGCCGCCCTTGATCCAGTCCTTGGCGGCCTTGATCAGGTCGGCAGGCGGCACGATCGCGTGGATCAGGTTGAGCTGCTTGGCCCTTGCGAGGTTGATCGCCTCACCCTTCAACAGGAGCTGCATCGCATCCTGCGGCGCCACGATGCGCGGCACGCGCTGGGTGCCGCCGGCGCCCGGGAACAGGCCGACCTTGATCTCGGGCAGGCCGAGCCGGGTCTTCGGATTTTCCGCGGCGACGCGATAGTGGCAGGACAGCGTGATCTCGAAGCCACCGCCGAGCGCGAGCCCGTTGATCGCCGCGACCCACGGCTTGCCCGAGGTCTCGATCGAGCGGAACACCTGCGAGAAACGGCGGCTCTGCTCGAACAGCACCTGGTTGGCCGCGACCTCGCCCTTCTCCTGCAACAGCTGCGCATAGGTCCGGCTCATGCCCTCGAGCATCGACAGGTCCGCGCCGGCGCAGAATGCGTCCTTGCTGGATGTAATGACGACGCCCTTGATCGCGGCATCGGCCGTGGTCTGCTTGACGATCTCCTCGAGCTCGAGGACCGAGGTCTCGTCCAGCACGTTCATCGAACGTCCCGGAATATCCCAGGTGACGAGCGCGATGCCGTCGGCGTCGGTTTCGAATTTGAAATTCTTGAAGGCCATGTGGTGCTCCCTCGATGCCGGCTGCCGGTAAGGCGCTGGCAGTTGTCCTAATGCTCGGATCGTAGGGTGGGCAAAGGCGCACTTGCGCCGTGCCCACCATCACTTGCTGAGAATTCGATGGTGGGCACGCTTCGCTTTGCCCACCCTACAACGATGTCGCCTTAAACCCGCTCGATGATCGTCGCGGTGCCCATGCCACCGCCGATGCAAAGCGTCACCAGCGCGGTCGACTTGTCGGTGCGCTCGAGCTCGTCGAGCACGGTGCCCAAAATCATTGCGCCGGTCGCGCCAAGCGGATGGCCGAGCGCGATCGCGCCGCCATTGACGTTGATCTTGGCGTTGTCGATGTCGAACGCCTGGATGTAGCGCAGCACCACCGAGGCGAAGGCTTCGTTGAGCTCGAACAGGTCGATGTCCGACTTCTTCATGCCGGAGCGGGCGAACAGCTTTTCGGTGACGTCGACCGGCCCGGTCAGCATCATCGCGGGCTCCGAGCCGATATTGGCGAAGGCCCGGATCTTGGCCCGCGGCTTCCGGCCGAGCTTCGCGCCCGCTTCCTTGCTGCCGAGCAGCACCGCGCCGGCGCCGTCGACAATCCCCGAGGAATTGCCGGCGTGGTGCACATAATTGACCTTCTCGATCTCCGGATGCGACTGCACCGCCACCGCATCGAAACCCGCCATCGCGGCCATGGCCGCGAAGGACGGTTGGAGCTGCGCCAGCGACTGCATCGTCGTCGTGGGCCGCATATGCTCGTCCTTGGCGAGGATGGTGAGGCCGTTGACGTCCTTCACCGGCACGACCGATTTGTCGAACCGGCCTTCGTCCCAGGACTTCGCCGCGCGCTGCTGGCTCTGCACCGCGTAGGCATCGACGTCGTCACGGGAGAAGCCGTATTTGGTCGCAATCAGGTCGGCCGAGATGCCCTGCGGCATGAAATAGGCCGGCACCGCCATCGAGGGGTCCATCGGCCAGGCGCCGCCGGACGCGCCGATGCCGACACGGCTCATGGATTCCGCGCCGCCGCCGATCACGAGCTCATGCTGCCCGCTCATGATCTGGGCCGCGGCAAAGTTCACAGCATCAAGGCCCGAAGCGCAGAAGCGGCTGATCTGCACACCCGGCACCTTCTCGCCGAGGCCGGACTTCAGCGCCGCGAAGCGGGCCATGTCGGAGCCGGCCTCGCCGACGGGATCGACGATGCCGAGCACGACGTCGTCGACGACGTCCTCGGCAATGTTGTTGCGCTCCTTCAGCGCCTGCAGCGGCACGGTGGCGAGCGCCAGCGCGGTGACTTCGTGCAGCGCGCCGTCGGGCTTGCCGCGGCCGCGCGGGGTGCGAACGTGATCGTAGATATATGCCTCAGGCATGACGCCCTCCTTAGATGAGGATCATAATATATAGCCGAACCGGCCGAAGCCGCGAGCCAGCTGCCGAAGATTCTTCAGAATGCTTCGGCCGCCAATTCCATCGTGGTACCGCTGCCGCTCTGGATGCGCGCGAGATGCACGGCCGTCTCCGGCAACAGCTTCTCCATGAAGAAGCGGCCGGTCACGAGCTTGGTCGAGAGGTAAGACGTTGCGCCGCCGGCGGCGATCTTGTCCTGCGTCACCTTCGCCATCCGCGCCCACATGTAGCCGAGCGCAACCAGGCCGAACAATTTCATGTAGTCGGTCGCAGCAGCGCCGGCATTGTCGGGCTTGGTCATCGCATTCTGCATCAGCCAGCCGGTCGCCTGCTGCAGATGGCCGAGCGCGGCCGAAAGTGGGGTCACGAACGGCTTCATGGCTTCGTCCGCGCCGTGCTCCTTGGCGTAAGCGCCGACTTCGCCGAAGAACGCCATCACCGCGCGGCCGCCGTCACGCGGCAGCTTGCGGCCGACCAGATCGAGCGCCTGGATGCCATTGGCGCCCTCATAGATCATGGCGATGCGGGCATCGCGCACGAACTGCTCCATGCCCTGCTCGGCGATGTAGCCGTGGCCGCCATACATCTGCTGCGCCAGCACGGTGTTGGCGAAGCCGGTGTCGGTGAGCACGCCTTTGAGGACCGGCGTCATCAGGCCCATATGGTCGTCGGCTTCCTGGCGGTCCTTGGGATCGTTGGAGCGATGGGCGACGTCGCTCTTCAGCGCGGTCCAGATCACCATGGCGCGCGCCGCCTCGTTGAAGGCGCGGATGGTCAGCAGCGTGCGGCGGACATCAGGATGCACGATGATCGAGTCGGCCGGCTTCTCCGGCTCCTTCGCGCCGGTCAGCGAGCGGCCCTGCAGGCGCTCGCGCGCATAAGCCACCGCGTTCTGGTAAGCGACCTCGGACTGCGCGAGCCCCTGCACGGCGACGCCGAGCCGGGCCTCGTTCATCATCACGAACATGCCCTGCATGCCCTTGTTCTCCTGGCCGATCAGCCAGCCGGTGGCATTGTCGTAATTCATCACGCAGGTGGAATTGCCGTGAATGCCCATCTTGTGCTCGATCGAGCCGCAGGTGACGCCGTTGCGTGCCCCGAGCGAGCCGTCCGGATTGACCAGGACTTTCGGCACCACGAACAGCGAGACGCCCTTGATGCCGGCCGGCGCGCCGTCGATGCGCGCGAGCACGAGGTGGATGATGTTCTCAGTGAGATCGTGCTCGCCGGCGGAGATGAAGATCTTGGTGCCCGTGATCTTGAAGCTGCCATCGGCCTGGCGCACGGCCTTGGTGCGCAACAGCCCGAGGTCGGTGCCGCAATGCGGCTCGGTGAGGTTCATGGTGCCGGTCCATTCGCCCGCCACCATCTTCGGAACATAGGTCTTCTTCTGCTCGTCCGTGCCGTGCACCAACAGCGCTGCGGTCGCGCCCATGGTGAGGCCGCCATACATGGAGAACGCCATGTTGGCGGAGATCTGGAATTCGTTGACCGCCTGGCTCAGCGTCACCGGCAGGCCCTGCCCGCCATATTCCGTCGGCGCCGAGAGTCCGAGCCAGCCGCCTTCGGCCACCTGCTTGTAGGCTTCCTTGAAACCTTTCGGCGTCGTCACCGAGCCGTCGTCATGGCGCTTGCAGCCTTCGAGGTCGCCGACGCGGTTGAGCGGCTGCAACACTTCTTCGGAAAGCTTCGCCGCCTCGCCCAGGATCGCTTCGCGCACGTCGGCCGATGCATCGGTGAAACCTGGCAGGTTATCGTAGCGGTCGATCTGGAAGACATCGTTGAGCAGGAAACTCACATCTTCGACTGGGGCTTTGTAGATCGGCATAGTGTGCTCCGGCAGGCAGTTTTTGAAGTTGGCGCCGCAGGCAAAACCCTCGCGACGCTGCGACCACTAAAGGTTCCCGAAACAGACCTTAGACCTTTCGGCGTTCCGGGAAAGCGAATATCGGGATCAGGATGGCGACTTAGGCTGCGACTTGGCGGCGCTGGCCTCGCCGGCCTGCCGCATCAACTCTTCTCCCATCAGCCGGTGCAGCAGGTTGATCGCCTTCAGCGGGCGCACCATCACCTTGAAATGCGTGATCCGTCCTTCTGCATCGAACGTGATGATGTCGACGCCGTTGATCTGAATGCCCTCGATCTCATTCTCGAATTCGAGCACCGCGCCATTATCGCTGCGCCATTCGCCGCGATAGGTGAAGCCAGGGCCACCCAGCACCTTTTCCGCGCTCGACAGATATTTGAAGGTGATGTCGCGTCCGCGCTGCGGCGTGTGTACGACGGGGCTTTCGAATACGGCGTCGGGGTGAAGCAGATCCCAGAGCGCTGCGCGATCGTGGGATTTCATGTAGGCGTACCATTTGTCGAGGCCGGTCATTGTCAAAGACGTCTCCTCTTGGCGGAACGTGCAATGGCCCGATCTTGGCGAGCCCGTAAAGTCCTGGCCGTCGATATGCACATTGACGCATATGCGCCTATGTGCATAAAGTCAAGGATGGTCGAGGAGGTAGAAAAGGAGTGGCGACCAGTGGCGCTGGGTGACGCGATCCTCGCATGCCTGACCGAACGTCCGATGACGGGCTACGAGCTCGCCAAGACGTTCGATGCTTCCATCGGCTTCTTCTGGAAGGCGGACCACCAGCAGATCTATCGCGAGCTTTCCAAGCTGCGCGACCGCGGCCATGTCCAGGCCCGCGAAGTCGTCCAATCGGGCAAGCCCAACAAGCTCGTCTACACGCTAACGCCTGAAGGCAAGGCTGCGCTGCGGCACTGGGCCGCGCGGCCGAGCGTCCCGGCATCGATCAAGGACGATCTCCTGGTGCGGCTCTACGCGCTCGACAGCGTCGATATCGAACCGCTGCGCACCGACCTGATGGCGCGATTGGAACACCACCGCGACCGCTACGAGCGCTATGAGCGCCTGCTCAACAAGCGGTTCCCGCAAGGCGTGGCCTCGCCGGCCGATATGGGCAAGCTGCTCGGGCTTCGTATCGGCCTTCGCCATGAGCAGGTCGTGGCGGAGTGGTGCGAGGAGGCCATCGATGCCCTCTCCGCCCTGGCCAATCGGACGACCGTTCAGCCGCTCAAAGCGGGCCAAGGCGACGACAAGGCGTAAGGCCGAACCGCCTCCTTCGTCGTCCCGGGACGACGGGCATCGCGACGCGAGTTCCGCGCAGAGGTAACTTTAGAGCCCCGCAGCGCCGTTCCTTAACCCGTTCTTTACCCTAACGCGAAAAAGTCGACGGCTAAGGCAGACGCCTCGCGCGGAATTCGATTGTCTGGTCAATCGGGACGTACGGGGAGGCTGCAGGCGTGGGTGTGGACGCCTTAGTCGGGACCGGACGGAATCATGAATTCGCGCGTATCGTGGAGTGTTGACGGCATTGATCCATCCGTCCGCGAGAGAGCCGAGGCCGCGGCTCGCCGGGCCGGCATGTCGCTGAACGACTGGCTCAATTCCACCGTGGGCGAGCCGGCGCCGCCGGATCTCCGCAATGACCAGGCGCGGCCCGCGATGCCGAGCCAGGCAAGCCGGGACGTCGCCGACATTCATCAGCGGTTGGATGCGATCACCCAGCAGATCGATCGAATCGCGCGGCCCGCGCCGCGCAATGATGCCCCGCGCAACGACGCTGCGCGCGGCCAGTCCAACGTCGCGCGCCAGCTCAACGACGCGATCTCGCGGCTCGATGCTCGGCTGTCGCAGATCTCAAACCCCGCCGCGGCGCGCCAGCCCCAGATGGCTGCGGCGCAGCAGCCCCCGATGCCGGAGCGGCAGCGCCAGGCGGAAGCCGTCGAGCGTGCCGCCGCAAAGGTCTACCGTCCTTCGCCGCCGCTAAGTCCCGCCTCCTTCGATTCCGCAATCGCGGAGATCACCGCGCGCCAGAACGAACTCGATGGTCCGCCGCCGCGGCAGATGCCGCCGCGCCACGCTCAGCCAGCGGGTGCAGCTCAGCCGACGGGCCCAAGCGTTCCGCCAATGGCCGCGCATGCTCCTCCGGTTGCACCGGCACCTGCCGCGCCGGCACCGGCCGGCCCGGACTTCTCCTCGCTGGAGCGTTATCTGATCAAGATCACGAGCCAGATCGAGGCACTGCAACGGCCCGATCATATCGAGCAATCGATCGCCGCGTTCCGGAGCGAGCTTGCGGAAATCCGCGCCGCGCTCACCGAGGCGATGCCGCGCCGCGCGATCGAATCGCTCGAAGGCGAGATCCGCTTGCTGTCGCGGCGCATCGACGACAACCGGCAGAACGGTGCCGACGGCCAGGCGCTCTCCGGCATCGAGCGTGCGCTGTCCGAGATCCGCGAGGTGCTGCGCTCGCTTACGCCCGCCGAGCAGCTCGCGGGCTATGACGAGGCGATCCGCAATCTCGGCGCCAAGCTCGATCTGATCCTGCGCGCCAACGACGATCCCTCGACGGTGCATCAGCTCGAGAGCGCAATCGCCGCGCTCCGCGCGATCGTCTCCAACATCGCCTCCAACGACGCACTGGCGCGGCTCGCCGAGGATGTGCAGACGCTGTCGGCCAAGGTCGACGAGCTCGCGCGCGCCGGCAATCACGGCGATGCCTTTGCGGTCCTCGAACAGCGGATCGCCGCCCTGGCCGCGACCCTGGAAAGCCGCGAACGCCCGGCACCGACCGAACACTCGCAACATCTCGAAGACGCCCTGCGTGCGCTGTCGGAGCGCATCGACCGCATGCAGGTCGGCAATGACAGCGCCTCGGCATTCGCCCATCTCGAACAGCGTGTCTCCTACCTGCTCGAGCGCCTCGAAGCCTCTCCCAATCCTCAGTCCGGCAATTTTGGCCGCATCGAAGAAGGGCTGCAGGACATCCTGCGCCATCTCGAACGCCAGCACGCCAATTTGGTGTCACTGGCCGAGGCGAGCCGCAACGCAGGCGCACCGGCGCCGCAGCCGCTCGACCCTGGCCTCGTCGACATGGTCAAGCGCGAATTGTCCGATATCCGCTACAGCCAGTCGGAAACCGACCGCCGCACCCAGGATTCGCTCGAGACGGTGCACAATACCCTCGGCCACGTGGTCGATCGCCTTGCGCTGATCGAGAACGATCTGCGCGACGTTCGCTCCGCGCCGGCCCCGTCAGCGGCGCCGGCCGAGCCGCCACGCGCCTCGATGCCGCAGCCAATGGCGCCGCAGCCCGAATTGCCGAATCCGGCGATGCAGCAGCGCTTCACGGCGCAGGAGCACTTCGCCGCGGCGCCGCGCGACTTCCATGCGGCTACTCCGCCGGAGGCTGTACCCGTTCCGCCGCCGTTGCCGCCGCGCGCCATCAGCGAGATCTTGGAGCCACACGCCGCGGTTCGCACCGCGCTCGAGCCGGACCTGCCGCCGGATCATCCGCTCGAGCCGGGCACGCGCCCGACCGGACGGGTGTCGACGCCCACCGAGCGGATCGCCGCGTCGGAGAGCGCGATCAGCGAGATTTCGACAGACAAGAAGGAGCCGGTCTCTACGTCGAGCTTCATTGCCGCCGCACGCCGCGCCGCCCAGGCCGCGGCCGCCCAGGCTGCCAATGAGAAGGGCGGGCGCGGTGGGGCCAAGGCCGCAGCCAAGGCCAAGCCGGTCGACAAGGCTCAGGGCAAATCCGAGGGCAAGGAGCCCTCGACCATCACGTCAAAGATCCGCTCGCTGCTGGTCGGCGCGAGTGTGGTGGTCATCGTGCTCGGCGCCTTCAAGGTGGCGATGATCCTGCTCGACAGCGGCGCCTCGTCGCAGATGCCGATGGAGAGGTCGAGCGACGCTCCCGCCTTCGCGCTGCCGCCGGCCGACAGTGCGGCCGTCGCACCCGCGCCAGCGCCGGCACCCGCGGCGCCCCTGATGACCTCGCCGACCCCGCTCGGCCGGCAATCCAACAACAGCACCGCGCCGAACATGCTCGACGGCTCGCAGGTGACGATCCCGCCGGCGCCGGTGCCTTCGCCATCGCCCGTTGCGAACAACGACATCACCGGCTCGATCCGCGTGCCGTCCGCCGCGCCGATCGGCGGCAGGCTCGCGATGGTGCAGGTGCCACCGAGCGAGCGGCTGCCTGACGGCATCGGCGGCCCGGTGCTGCGCGCCGCGGCGCTGAGGGGCGATCCGGCCGCCGCCTACGAGGTTGGCGTGCGCTTCGCCGAAGGCAAGGGCGTTCCGATCAACTATGACGAGGCCGCAAAGTGGTACGAGCGCGCCGCGCAGGCCGGCGTGATCCCCGCGGTCTTCCGGCTCGGAACCTTCTATGAGAAGGGACTCAGCGTGAAGAAGGATATCGACACCGCGCGGCGTTACTACGTGCAGGCCGCCGAGCGCGGCAACGCCAAGGCGATGCACAACCTCGCGGTGCTCGATGCCGATGGCGGCGGCAAGGGCGCCGACTACAAGGGCGCGGCACAGTGGTTCCGCAAGGCCGCCGATCGCGGTGTCGCCGACAGCCAGTTCAATCTCGGCATCCTTTATGCACGCGGCATCGGCGTCGAGCAGAACCTGGCCGAGTCCTTCAAATGGTTCAGCCTGGCCGCAGCCCAGGGCGACGCCGACGCCAGCCGCAAACGCGACGATGTTGCCAAGCGCCTCGACGCGCAATCGCTCGCAGCGGCCAAGCTCGCGATCCAGACCTTCACCGCCGAGCCGCAGCCCGACGACGCCGTCAACGCAGCGACCCCGCCCGGCGGCTGGGACGCGGCGACGGTGCCGCCCAATGCGGCCAAGCCCGCGGCCCGGGCAGCGTCGCCGAAGCGCACCGCCTCGATCGCGCATTAAAATTATGACAGATGCACGACGCCGCGGTGCTGCGTCGCCATATGTATCTCAGCGCTGAAGCTGTGTAGAAAGGCCGCGCCCCCGCGGGGGTAGCTGCCAGCGCCGAGAGAACCAGTTTGTCAGCCCAAGACCACGAAGGTCGCTACCGAAGCTCGCCGACCGGGCCCCGCGTAGCACCACCACGCCAGTCGGTCGATCAGCCCAAAGCGCGGCCGCCTCAGCGGCCCGCCTGGCGGTGGTCGATGTGGTCGATTGTCATATTCGCCCTCCTGATCTCCGGCGTCGGCATCCGCGCCTATCGGGACCTGTCGCGGCCCGACGCCTGGGCCTATTGGAGAGACCAGTATTTCTCGCCGAGCCTGAGTTCGAAACTGATCGGCAAGACCGATCTCGGCGGGCCTATCGGCTCGCGGCCCGCTTTGGCCATCAAGGGAGAGATCGGCCCAGCCGCCGCAAACTGGTTCCGCGACAGGCTGGATGAGGCCCATCTGGCGCCCGGCGACGTTGTCCTTCTGTCATCTCCGGGCGGCGACCTCAATCAGGCGCTCATCATCGGCGAAATGATCCGTTCCCGCGGGCTGACGACCGCCGTCGGCGTTGCCGATGCTTCGGGCCAGGTCCGCCCGGCCTATTGCGCCAGCGCCTGCGTCCTCGTCTATGCCGGTGGCACCACCCGCTACGGCCTCGAGGGCTCGATGCTGGGCGTCCACCGGTTCGTCACCACGGCGCCGGTTGCCGACCCCGTCGCCGACACCCAGCGCGTCACCGGTGCCGTGCTGCACTACATGACCAGGATGGGCGTATCCTCCACAATCGTCGAGGCGATGTCACAAACCAGGGACATCCGCTGGCTCGGCACCAAGGAAGCCGAAGCGATGAACCTGGTCACCGATCCCATCGGCCGGCCGTAAGGCGCGGGCGCGACAAAAAACTCCGCATCGGCGGATTCTATAGTCCCTCGTCGCGGCGATTTCGGTTATTCAAGGGCGCGGCAACCGATCCGCGTCCGCTTCCGCGCCGGATTCCGCTGCCCGCAAGCTCGATCAGAAAACCGCGCCGTGGGCTGGCCATGCGCCAGCCCCGCGGCATTATAAGAAGCGACCGCGCGTGCAGCTCTACCTCCCGATCGCCGATATTCCCGTCAATATCTTCCTCGTGCTGGCGATGGGCGCGGCGGTCGGTTTCGTCTCCGGCATGTTCGGTATCGGCGGCGGCTTCCTGATGACGCCGCTGCTGATCTTCATCGGCATCGCGCCGGCGGTGGCGGTTGCCTCGGTCGCCAGCCACATCGCGGCCTCCTCCTTCTCCGGCGCGCTCTCCTATTGGCGCCGCCGCGCCATCGATCCGGCGCTGGCGCTGATCCTGTTAAGCGGCGGCACGATCGGCACCGCGCTCGGGGTGTGGACCTTCACCTATCTGCGCTCGCTCGGTCAGCTCGACCTGATGATCGGGCTGTCCTACGTCGTGCTGCTCACCGCGGTCGGCACGGCGATGGCCTATGAGGGACTGCGCGCGATGCTGCGCAGTCGCCGCGGCGGCGCCGCCACGCTGCGCCGCCCGGGCAGCCATGGCTGGATCCACGGCCTGCCGCTGAAGATGCGCTTCAAGCGCTCCAAGATCTATCTCTCCATCATTCCCGTCATCTTCGTCGGCCTCGTGATAGGCTTCATCGGCGCCGTCATGGGCATCGGCGGCGGCTTCATCCTGGTGCCGCTGATGATCTACCTCTTGCGGGTGCCGACCTCGACCGTGATCGGCACCTCGATGGTGCTGACGCTGGTGACGATGATCTTTGCGACCCTGCTGCACGCGGTGACCAACCACCTCGTCGATGCCGTGCTGGCCCTGATCCTGATGGTCGGCGGCGTCACCGGAGCGCAGTTCGGCGCCCGCGCCGGCCAGAAGATCCGCGGCGAGCATCTGCGGCTGTTGCTCGGGCTCCTGGTGCTTGCGGTCGGCATCCGCTTTGCGGTCGAGCTCGTGATCCGCCCCGCCGATCTCTTCACCATCCGCGAATCCGGCGGGGCAGCGCCATGACCGCCCGCGCACTCCTCGTTCTCGCCGGCCTGCTCGGTGCGATCCTCGCCACCAGCCCGGCCTGCGCGGAACGGCTGATCGTCTCGGTCTCCAACCACCGCGTCACGGTAACGCCGAATTATGCCGGCGAGGAACTGGTGCTGTTCGGCTCGGTCGAGAGGGATGCCGACACCCCACCCGGCCGCACCAATTACGACCTCGTGGTGACCGTGGTCGGACCGCGCGCCGACATGGTGACGCGGCGCAAGGAGCGCAGATTCGGCATCTGGATCAACAGCGACTATCGTCAGTTCCTGCAGGTGCCGACCTATCTCGCGCTGTTCTCCAATCGCCCCTTCGACCAGATCGCTTCGCCGGAGGTGCAGCGGCGTCAGCAGCTCGGGCTCAACAACGTGCTGCTGATGCAGCGCGTCAGCGGCGACTATGCCGACGTCGTCCCCGACGACGTCTTCCGCAGCGCCTTCGTGCGGCTGCGCACCGAGCACGGGCTGTACCGCGAGGAGACCTCGGCAGTCACCTTCCTGACCCCGACCCTGTTCCGCACCACGATTCCGCTGCCGGCGGAGGTGCCGATCGGCACTTATAATGTCGAGATCAAATTGTTCACCGATGGTGCGCTGGTGACCAAGGCCAATACCGCGTTCGAGATCGTCAAGGTCGGTTTCGAGCAGTTCGTGGCCAATACCGCGCGGCAGAACGGCCTTGCCTATGGCCTCGTCACCGCCGCCATGGCGCTGATGACCGGCTGGATGGCCTCGATCGTGTTCCGGCGCGATTGACGTCACGACGCGAACAGTCCGACGCCCATCGCAACCACGCTCAGCAGCATCGCTCCCGTCGACAGCCATCCGAGCCAATACAGCGGACCGGTGATGATATACCGGTCCATCACGTCATGGCGGCGCGCCATCACCATCAGCAGCACCATCACGGGAACGGCGAGTACGCCGTTGATGACCGCGCTCCAGTACAGCGCCGAGATCGGGTTGATCGGCGTGAAATTCAGCGCGATGCCGAAGCCGGCCGCCAGCGCCAGCACGGCATAGAATGCGACGGCCTCCTTCGGCTTGCGCGCCAGGCCCACCGGCCAGCGACGTCCCTCCCCAACGGCATAGGCGGCTGAGCCCGCAAGCACGGGAATAGCGAGCAGCCCGGTGCCGACGATGCCGAGCGCGAAGATCGCTTCTGCGAACGGGCCGGCGATGGGACGCAGCGCCTCTGCCGCCTGCGCCGAGCTCTGGATGTCAGTCTTCCCCGCCACATGCAAGGTCGCGGCGACCGTGACGATGATCGAGATCGCGATCAGGTTGGAGAGCGCCATGCCGACGATCGTATCGGCGCGGATGCGGGAAAACTCCTTCCGCGCCCCATAGTGCTTTTCGATCAGCGGCTGCTTTTTGGCGTCGACGCGCTGGTCTTCGGCTTCCTGCGAGGCCTGCCAGAAGAACAGATAGGGCGAGATCGTGGTGCCGAAGATCGCGACGATGGTGGTGAAATAGTTGTCGTTCCAGGCGAGCCTTGGAATCAATATGCCGGCGAGCGCCTCGCCCCAGGAGATGCGGGCGAAGGCAAGGGCCGCAACATAGGCGAACAGGCTGAGCGTCAGCCATTTCAGCACCGCGACATAGCGCTTGTAATCGAGGATGATCTGAGCGGCCACCGAGGCCACCCCGAACAACAGCACGTAAAGGATGGGATGCCCGCCGACCAGCAGCGTCGTCGCATCCGCCATGGCGCCGAGATCGGCCGCGATGTTGATCGTGTTGGCGATGAACAAGAGCGTGACCACGATGTTGAGCAGCCACAGCGGATAGTGCCGGCACACATTGCCCGAAATGCCCCGACCGGTGACGCGGCCGACGCGCGCCGAAATCTCCTGGATCGCCACCATCAGCGGAAAGGTGAACAGCATGGTCCAGCCGATCCCGTAGCCGAACTGCGCGCCGGCCTGGCTGTAGGTGCCGATCCCGGACGGGTCATCGTCGGAGGCGCCGGTGATCAGTCCGGGGCCGAGCGATTTCAGGAAGCGCTTGAGCTCGAAGGGCTGGCGCGGCTTGGCATTCGGGGCCGGCTTGTTGCCGGGCTTTAGGTGATTGCCTGTCGATGCCTTGTGTTGCGCCATACCCGGTCCAGTCGCCGCGACAACGAACCGGAGGTGGTTCGGTTCCCGGCGCTGTATCTGGCTGGCCGCTATGGCACAAGCAAGACAGGCCGTCAGGCGCGCGATGCCGCGATCGGACGGGTCACGAGATAGATGCCGAGCGCGACCGGGATGATGCCGAGCAGGTCGCGGGACTCGACATGCTCGCCGAGCACGAGGAAGGCGAACAGCATGCCGAGCGGCGGCATCAGGAAGTGATAGGCGCTCGCGGCGGTGGCGCCACACACTTTGAGCAGATGAAACCACAGCGCGTAGGCCAGGATCGATCCGCCGAACACCAGGAAGGCGAACGCGCCGAGCAGCCGCGCGCTCGGCACGATCTCGGAGACGCTGGAGAGCGCGAACGCGAATGGCAACAGCACAAGCCCGCCGGCGAGATTCTGGATGCCATTGCCGACCCACAGGCTGCCCTTGGGAGACAGCAGCTTGAACAGAATGGTGCCGGTGACGATGGAGGCGAGCGAGGCCAGCGTGAACACGATGCCTTCCATATGCTCGGTGCCGACGGAGAGCCGATGCCAGACGATGAAGGCGACACCGGCAACGCCGAGCATGAGGCCCGCGACCTTGCGCCAGGTCAGGACTTCGCCAAGGAACAGTGCCGCCAGCACCGCCGTGAACACCGGATTGGCCGAGACGATCAATCCGCCGATGCCGGCGGAGACCGTCTTCAATCCGGTATAGCCAAGCCCGAGATAGAGCGCGTTGTTGGCAACGCCGAGCACCGAATAAACAGCGACATCGCGCCAGGAGAGCTGCCAACCCTCGCGGCGCAGCGCCAGAAAACCGAGGATCAGGATGCCCGCGAGCGAAAATCGCGCCGTGAGCAGGATCAGCGGCGGACAATCGGTGACGCCGATCTTGCCGGCGATGAAGGCGTAGCTCCAGAGCAGGCAGAACAAGGCAATCAATAGCGGCAGCGGGTTGAAGCCCTGTCGGGGAGCCGCGATCGAAGGGGCGAGCGACATGAGAGTTCTCCTTGGCCCTTCCATCTAGGCCCTCGCCTTCCCATTTGGAAATTAAATGATAGACTGGCAGCCAGTGGATTTTTGAATAGGTGCCGCCATGTTCGATTTGGAACTGCTGCGCAGTTTCGTCTCGGTGGTCGATGCCGGCGGCTTCACCCGCGCCGGCGAGCGGGTCCACCGCACCCAATCCACCGTCAGCCAGCAGATCAAGCGGCTGGAGGAGGATGTCGGTCAGCCGCTGCTGATCCGCAACGGCAAGGATGTCACCCCGACCGAAGCCGGCGAACGGCTGCTGTCCTACGCGCGGCGGCTGCTCGCGCTTGCCGAGGAGGCGCGCGATGTCGTGACGCGGCCGACCTATCAGGGCGCGATCCGGCTCGGCATCCCCGAGGATTTCGCCGCCTATCGGCTGACAAAGCTGCTCGGCGCGTTCTCGCGTTCGCATCCGATGCTCCGGCTCGACGTGCGCGCCGACCAGAGCATGCACCTGCAGCGCGATCTCAATCGCGGCGAGCTCGACCTCGCGCTGCTCAAGCGCACCGCCGGCGAGAAGGGCGCGATCGCGGCCTGGCCGGAGCGGGTGCACTGGGTCACCAGCAAGACGCATCCACGCGACACCCGCAGCGGCTCGGTGCCGCTGATCGGATTTCCGGCCGGCTGTCTCTACCGGGCCGGCGCGATCCACGCGCTGGAGAGCGCGGGCCGCCCCTGGCATATGGCCTATACGTCCTCGAGCCTCTCCGGCATCCAGGCCGCAGTCGCCGCCGGCATGGGCCTGAGCATCCTGTCGGAGATCGCGATCCAGGCCGATCACCGCGTGCTCACGGCAAAAGACGGTTTTGCGCCGATCGACCGGACCGAACTCGCCCTGCTCGCCTCCCCCGCCGCCAGCCCCGCCACACTGCGGCTTGCCGACAGGCTCGCGGAATTCTGCGACACCGTGCAGGCGAAAGCGGCGTAGGAGCCGTAGGGCGTGCGCCGTAGGATGGGTAGAGCGAAGCGAAACCCATCGCGACGGAGTAAGCCGCACGAATGATGGGTTTCGCTGCGCTCTACCCATCCTACGATTCTACGATTCCGAGAGGAGAGATCACGATTCAAATTTCAAACAGCGTGAGGATGTGAGTTCGCGTTCTCGCGGCGAGTTACGCCCGAGCTTTGCGTCACTTTCCACCCTCTTCGATAGCAGAGGGCGCAGGGAAAGCCGGGTGCTGGTTGCACCCGTGGGTCCCGTGCAACAAAAAGCACGGGGGTAG
>NZ_JCAMOR010000066.1:0-45344 GCF_059512385.1 Bradyrhizobium sp. Crot121
ACGAGCGTCTCGGGCCGGATGATCGTGAGGACCTGCAAGATCGATGGAAACCAGCGATACAGCTGAATGAAGAACCAACGATCATCGTTGCTGAGCCGGACGCGACCATGCAGCTTACGCCTTAAGGCAATCAATTGATGTCGGAGCGCCGCGTTCTCCGCTTCAAGCCGCAACTTCGACTTGAATGGCGAAGCCAAGACCGCCAAAATAAAACAGAGTAGCCCGATCATTCTTCCAGCTTAGGCGATTCCGTCACCTCATCAACTCGGATAAGGTTTTCGGTACACACACCGGCATGCCGATGATTCAGCTAAATTGGCCATTTGCTGTGCATGGGGAATTTGCGCGACGCAGATCGGGTCGACACAGTCCTAGACTTCTTCGCTGGCGCGGCTGCGTGCGGCGAAGCTATGACCGCGCTCCCCTAACACGATCCACCCATCTCTTCTGCGTCGCGGACCGATCAGCGTCGCTTGCGTCCTTTGATGTTCAGATCGGAGGTCGGTGTGGAAAGTCGTGGCATCGACCATGTAATCGAAGGTGCAACTCGCTGCCGCGAGCGTCGCACGAACCGGGTAACCGCACCAGTTTCGCACCAGAAACGGCCTGAACGAACCGCATCGAGCGCGATCGAGCTCGAACGAAACTGCAGCAAAAGCAACGAACCCGATCGATAGTCTGCCGCTCATAACGGTCTGGTTGCAGGTTCGAGTCCTGCCGGGCCCACCAGTGATTTCAGCAGCTATCGGTTCGCAACAGACCTGAGTCGGATTCGCAAGATCTGACTCCGTGCCCCTCCCGAGCGTCGTCAGACCTCAAGGAAGAGGCGCCAATGCTGTAGGTGTGCTTGCACGTTAAGAACGAGTCGATTGCGTCTTAAGAGCGCGTCGAGTTGTGGTGCGGCGAACTCCAGATCTCATGGTAGCAATCTGAAATTTTGTGTTTTCCAAGCGTTCGCCTTTGGCAGATTGTTCTGGACCTTTTTCCACAGGAACAGCGAGATGTGCACTCCGCCACTGAAAAGGCGTGTCGCCGGCGAAGCGCTTGAACACCGTCGTGAAGTGGGCCTGGCTCTGAAAGCCGACCGCAAAAGCCACGTCCACGAGTGATATATCGCCCTGCTTGAGCAATACCTCGGCGCGTTCGATCCGACGCTTCAGCAAGTACTCGTGAGGGCGCATGCCTGTTGCGGCACGGAACTGTGCGGCGAAATGCATCCGGCTCAGACCGGCGACCGTCGCAAGATCCTGTAGCGAGATTTTCTCCTCCAAACACTCGTCAACGTACTCGACGACGCGCTTGAGGCGCCATTTCTGCAGCGACCTCACGCTGCGGCTCCTGCGGCCCTCGGTAGACAGCGTCCCCGTTCGCCGAAGATCGGCCCGACCGGTAAACTGCCGCGCCAGGATGGCGAGGCGCAGGGCGTCGGCGCAGAGGGCAGCGTGCGAAGCGCGCCCGGTTTCCGTTACCGCGAGCGCGTCAAACAGGCGTCGGATCACGGGGTCGTCGAGTCTTTCGACGACAGGCGCCGCCTCAGCATTCAGGCATTTACGTGCGCGGCGCTTGGCGGCAAGCCTCAGGCAGCGAGTGCCCTTCGCAGCCTGCTCCCCGTCCTGACCTCCGGTCTTAACGGCGAGGGCAAGGTCGAGATGCACAAGGGACAACACAATGCCGTTTTGCGCAAAGCGGTCCGTGAATTTCGAGCGCTGCAGCTTGCGAAGGATCCTGCCATTCTCGGATTCGATAAGCACGATTTCCAGGGTGTCGAGGCAGGGGGCGTCGAAGACCGCCCCCGTGTCGGGTGCGGACGTCAGAACTGTTGCTGTACGACTCGGCCGAATATCCACGCTCGAAGCTCCAGCGCACCTGGCGTTCAAAGACCCCAATGCCAGCACGAACCTTCATTCGCGGCATGCCATCCTGAAAAGCCAATGGAACGTTAGCGCGCTGCGAGCACCCGGTATTGGACAAGGTGATGGCGATTTGTCCAATCTGATCGCTCGGAAGCCCGACTCGCCGGCTCTACTCTCGGCAAGCGCCCATCGCAGCTTGCTGTCGTCATCACTCTGGAATCCGGCTGCGATCTTGACTCGATCGAGCACATGTCCCGGCTTTAGGAAAGGTCGGGACGGATCGCGCTCCATCGCCCTCCAGTAGCCGCGCCCGACAAAAGAGCGTTCAGGGCTTGCGAGATCGTATCAGCCCGCCTCTCGCCGGACGCGCCGTCGCAACGATCCTGGCTTCCGATGGCTCCGTTCTTATGCAGCCAGATCACAGGTCTCGGCTACAGCTCAAGCGTCGACCGAGAGCCGTCCCGTTCGGAAGAGGTTTCGCTCTGGCGATCATGGCCAAGCTCCAGAGGCGCACTGGCGCTGTCGAGAAACTCAACCGTGGTGAACCACAAATCGGAATCTCCGACGTTTTCGAGATCGTGGATCTTGTATTCGCCCTTTCCGTAGACGAAGTGACGCGTTTCGCCTGCAGAATAAATGGCTTCGACGATCGTCCCATCCTCGGCGTGCGATTGCGCCCGCCCCGGCGTCACGGCAGTCCAAAAGTAATCCAGCACGTGGCGATGGAATCCAATGCGCTCGCCTGGAGCAAGCCGGATTTCCCAGACGCGCACGCGGTCCGTTTCCGACAACAGCCGAGTGCCGACCCGTCCATTGAACTGATTGGCGTCGAACTCCTTGCGAATGGAGTCGGGCCAAGCGGCCCGGCCCTGTTCGGCCACATTAGCGTTCATTCGGGTTTCTCCTTGAGTTGGGTTCTCCGAGAAGCATCATTCGACCGCCAGGCCGGTCTGCGCGCGAACATGTTGCGCGCCGAACGATGCGCGGACCGAGGCAGCCGCCGCACTGCGATCCAGCACCGATACCGCCCAGGACACGGCGAAGGCCAGCGGAACCGAGACGAGGGCCGGATTGTCGTAAGGAAACGGCGCGGGCCCGAGCTTAAAGGTGGCGGTCCATACGCCCGGGCTGAGAGCGACCAGCCCGACGGATGCCAACAAGCCGGCGAGCGATCCGCTCACTGCTCCCCGCGTCGTGAGGTCGGGCCAGACGATCGAGAGCAGTATGACCGGGAAGTTCGCGCTCGCAGCGATCGCGAACACCAGTCCGACCATGAATGCGATGTTCTGGTTCTCGAACAGGACGCCCAGGCCCATCGAAAGCACGCTGATCGCGACCGCAGCGGCCTTCGAGACAAGGACCTCCTCCTGTTCGCTCGCACGACCTCTGCGGATCACGCGCGCGTAAAGATCGTGACTGGCCGCCGAAGCGCCCGCGAGCGTCAGCCCCGACACGACGGCGAGAATGGTCGCGAATGCCACCGCGGAGATGAACCCGAGCAGCAGCGACCCGCCGACGGCATCCGCCAGATGCAGGGCCACCATGTTGACGCCCCCGAGCAGCCCGCCCGACTCATCCCGAAACTGGGGATTCGCCGAAACGATCGCGATGGCGCCGAAGCCGAGCACGAACAGCAGACTGTAGAAGATGGAGATGAATCCCGTCGCAACCAGCACCGACGTGCGAGCCTCGCGGCCGTCGCTGACGGTGAAGAAGCGCATGAGGATGTGCGGCAGCCCGGCCGTGCCGAAGATCAGGGCCAATCCGAGAGAGATCGCCGACACCGGATCCTTGACGAGACCGCCGGGCGCCATGATCGCGTCGGCCTTCGGATGCAAGGCGACGGCTTCCCGGAAGAGAGCCTCCAGACTGAAGCCGAAATGTCCGAGAATCAGAACCGACATCAATACCGAGCCCGACATCAAAAGCACGGCCTTGATGATCTGCACCCATGTCGTCGCCAGCATGCCTCCGACAGTCACGTAGACCATCATCAGTACGCCCACGATGCCGACCGCGTAGATGTAAGGAAGTCCGAACAAGAGCTGGATGAGCTTTCCAGCCCCGACCAACTGCGCGATCAGATAGAAGACCACGATAACCAGGGTGTTGACGCCGGCAACCGCCCTCACCGGCACCTCAGACAGCCGATACGCCGCGACGTCGGCGAACGTATAGCGGCCGAGGTTGCGCAGCGGCTCAGCAATCAGGAACAGGATCATCGGGAAGCCGACGAGAAAGCCGATCGCGTAGATCATGCCGTCGTAGCCCGACGTGTAGACCAGCGCCGTGACACCCAGGAACGTCGCGGCCGAGGTGTAATCGCCGGCGATTGCGAGCCCGTTCTGGACGCCCTTGAGACCGGCGCCGGCGGCATAGAAATCCTTTGCCGTGTTCGTGCCCCGTCTCGCCGCCCATAATGTGATGGCGAGACTGACCGCGACGAAACCGAGGAACATGACAATCGCCGTCGCGTTCAGCGATTGCCGAGCGCCGACCGCGGAAGTCAGCGCGTCCGCCGCCGCAGGATCGGAAGCAAGTGCGACTGCGGTTGCGGTAAAGGCTGCGTAGCCCGAGCGCGCAATCATCGAAAATCCTCCAACAGGAGCTGACTGAGCCGATCGAAACGGGAATTCGCCCGCCGGACATAGAGGGCCGTGAGCAGGAATCCGAAGCCGATCAAACCGACGCCGATCAGCACGCCCCAGGTCATCACGGTGCCGTTCCACAGCGGATGCCCGAGTAAGCGGGGCCAGAATGCGACGGTCAGGATGTAGGCGAAGTACGCGACCGCCATGACGATCGACATACCGACGCCGAGGCGCGTGCGCTCGCTCGCGAGCTGTCTGAAAGCGGGATTGTTCTGAATGGCTTGCAGGTCCATTGGTTGGTCCCCTCCTCCTTTTTGAATTCGGTCACGCAGCGATTCCCGTCGTGACGGCGGTCTCCGCCATCACCGCCTCGGGGCTGCGGTGGCGTTCCGCCATCGCCCGTTCTTCGGCAGTGGCAATCTGCGCCTGCATGTAGGCGCCGAGATCGCGGGCGCGGCGCACGACCGCGGCTCCGAACGGAAGCCGGGTCGACTCGAATTTCGCGAGCGCGGCGGCCAGATCGCGCGGATGGGCCCGCAATACGTCGACCAGAGCGGCCGCATCTCCCGCAGCTTTCGTCACTCCCATTCCGACATGCGGTCTGGCTACGAAAGCGGCGTCGCCCAGGATCACCGTTCGGGGACCGAGGACCATTCGCGACGTCTCGAGATCCAGGATGGCCTGTATGAACGGCTGATGCGTGAGGCGGACGACCTCGGCGAACTGCGGCGCAAGCAGTCGCTCCGCGTCCCGACGCATCGCGGCGATCACGTCGGGGCGTATCCGGATCGGCGGAATCGACAGGTCGTGCCGGACGCCGTCGATATCAGTCAGGAGATCGGCCAACCCATGGCCGGAGTCGGCCGGACGGTACCAAACGAAATTGAAGCGCCGTTCGCCGACATCCATCTCTTCGTTGACGCCGGCAACGGGATAGCCGAGCATCTGCTCCCCGGGAGGAAGGCTGAAGGCAAACCAGTCGCACAACTCCGCACGGGTCCGCCGGGATAGCTTTCGTTCCTCGACGAGACCGCGCCACGCGACGTAGCCGGCGTATCTGGGACGGACATCCGCAGCCAGCTGCGCCCTGACGCACGAAAAAATGCCGTCCGCGCCGATCAGCAGATCTCCCGAAGCCTGGGAGCCGTCGGAGAAGCGCGCCACCACGCGGTCGTCGATCTCCGCGATGTCCACAAGGTTCTTGCCGTGATGGTAGTTCTCCGCCGGAAAGGCTGCCCTCAGAAGCCCATAGAGGTGCCCCCACGAGGTGAGGACCTGACGCAACTTGAGCTCGCCCTCGACGTGGCCGCGGCCATCGAGCACGCGCCGCCCCGGGACGGCGACCCCGACTGCGGCCGCTTCCGTGTCGATGCCAGCTCTCCCCAATACCTCGAACAACTCGCGATGAGTGACGATTCCCGCGCCTCGGCCTGCCAGTTCGGCGCCGATACGTTCGTACACGTCGACCTTCCAACCTTCCCTGCGCAGCAGCAATGCCGCGAACAGTCCGGCCATGGATCCGCCGATCACCAGTGCCTTCGGCCGCGTTTTGCCCGTCCAGCCATCGTTCGTCATGAGCAGCCTCCCTTGCGGTGCGGTCGGACGGGAGTTGTCGGGCCGCTATTTATCGTTTGATTAATTATCCAGGCGGCATTGACTTGAGTCAATGACTATTTATCGATCGATAAACAAAAAGTGACGAACCGGCTGGCGGGATCGGACAGGACGGGAAATCGGTGTATGAAGTTGCAGAACCGCACTCAAGCCCACGAATCAGGTGTGAAGAAGCCGAACAGAGCGCGTCCGAGAACGCCTATCCGAGAGCAGCAGAGGCTGGACCCGTCCGAGCGGGAGGCCATTATCACGCGAGAAGCGGTCTCGTTCTTCGCCGAGCACGGATTCGAAGGACAGACCCGCGAACTCGCGAGGCGCCTGCGTATCACCCAGCCCCTGCTCTATCGCTATTTTCCGAGCAAGGAAGCCCTCATCGAGCGGGTCTATCAGGAGGTTTTCGTCGAGCGCTGGAAGCCGTCGTGGGAGAAAATCATCACCGATCGTTCGGTCCCCCTTAAGACCAGGCTGATCCAGTTCTATCGCGAGTACGCCGAGGTCATTCTCACCTATGAGTGGATCCGCCTGTTCATGTTCGCGGGCCTGAAGGACCTAGGATTGAACGCCCGCTATCTCAGAATGCTGCGCGAACGCGCGTTCGAAAAGGTGATCGAGGAGATCAGGCTCGAATACGGACGGCCCTCCACCCGCGAACTCCCGGTTACCGTTCTCGAAATCGAGATGGTGTGGGGGCTTCATGCGGCGATCTTCTATCTCGGAGTACGCCAGTTCATCTATTCGATGCCGCTCGAAACGGACGTCAATTCGATCATTGATGCGAAGGTGGCGACGTTCCTCGGCGGCGTCCGCTCCGTTCTGCCGGCGAAGGAAAAGGGCTAGAGCATTTTCGGTTCTGATTGAATCAGAACCGAAGCTCTAGATTCTTGTTTTGACGCGTTTTCTTCACGCGAACCGGTGTCCACTTCGCTCGAAAACGCTCTAGCCGATCACGGCCCTATCGCTCTTTTTATGCGCGCCGACGTAATGGGAAGATCGTGGAACCGGACGCCTGTCGCATCCCTGATTGCGTTGGCAAGGGCTGCTCCCGTCGGCCCTTGCGCAGCCTCGGCGACGCCATAGAAGGCGTCGCCCGGCCGATCCACCAGATGGACTTCGACCGACTCGGGGACGCGATCGAACCGCATAATCGGATAGGCCGACCAGTCCACCGACGTGACGCGGGTGCGGTCGAACGTCACCCGCTCGAACAGCGTCCAGCTCATCGCCTGCAGGATGCCGCCCTCGATTTGATTGCGGACGCCATCCGGGTTCACGATCTGCCCCGTGTCCACCGCCGCCACGATGCGACGGACACGAATGACACCGTTTAGCCGGGAAAGCTCGATCTCGACGGCCACCGCGCACCAGGCCTCAAGATTCTTGTAGCGCGCAAAGCCGAACCCGAACCCGGTGCCTTCCGAGGACTTAGCCCGTGCGGTCCACCCAAAACGCGAGGCCGCTTTCTCGATGACATCGCGCGCGCGTGGATCTTCAATGTGCCGAAGCCGAAACGCCACGGGATCCTGACGTGAACGAACCGCCAATTCGTCGAGGACGCTTTCGATCGAGAGGACGTTTAGATAACCACCCAAGGAGCGCATCGAAGAGCCGCGCAAGGGCATGTCGGGCAGGAAGTGGCTGATCACCTTGCAGTTCGCGATCGCGTAGAGCGGGATTGCGTTCCTGTCACCGCCACCTTCGGGCTGCGCAAGGGCTACGGGTGGCGCGGGCGGGAAAGCGTCCGACTTCAGTCGGGCCGCGATCAGCGTGCCCGGCGGCCCGGGTCGCATCATGTGCGACTGGCTCCACACTTCGTGGTGCCAATCAGCAATTGCGCCGTCCGCGCCGACCGTCGCCTTCAGCTTGACCACCATGCGGGGCCCGAACGGATCCCACGCGTGCTCCTGTTCACGCATCAGTTGGACCCTGACCGGCCGACCGGGTGCTGCCAGAGCCAGCATCGCCGCGTCGGCCGCGACGTCGTCGGCACCGTTGTGGCCATAGCAGCCGGCGCCCTCCGCATGGATGCAGCGCACGTTCTCGGTAGGCATCCGCAGCATGCCGGCGATCGCGTTGCGAAGGAAAAACACGCCCTGGGTATGGGTCCAAATCGTGAGCTTTCCGTCCTCGAACTGCGCAAGCGCGCAGGACGGCCCGATCGATCCATGCGTAAGATAAGGTCTGCTGAAGGTCCCCTCGACCAGGATTCCCGGCCCGCCGGGATTTCCCGTGTCGTGAATCGTGGTGTCGCGCGAAGGCAATTTCATCAGCGCGGCCGGCAAATCCGCCTCGTCCGGCAGCTCCTGCCGTTCGATCCAATTCGTCGTGGCCGCGAGAGTTCGCATTCCCTGCACTGCGGTCCACTCGCGGTCCGCGATGACGCCGAGGAAATTGCCGTCCCGCACGACCTTGACGATGCCGCTCATTCGCTCGACCCGCGCGACATCGCAGTCCCGCAACGTGGCGCCGTAACTCGGCGGGCGAACAACGCGACCGTGCAGCATCCCTTCGGGACGCAGATCCTGGACGTAGGCTGCTCCACCCGTCACTTTGGCCGGAATATCGACCCTTGGCACGGGTCGGTCCATCACGGTGAAGTCTGCCGGCGAGGTCAAGCGCGAGGTCGGCTTAGCGTCGACCGACAGCAGTTGATCGCTCACCAATTCGCCGTAACCAACCCGCACGCCGTCAGCACCAAACACCTCGCCGTCGCGTACCTGCAGCGAGCTGGCGGCTACGCCGAGTCTGCGGGCCGCTTCGTCCCGGAGCAGTTCGCGCGCTTGCGCCGCCGCATTCCGTATCGCGGTGCCGGAGTCCTGCATCGAGTGGCTGGCGGCCGTGTAGCCTTCATCGGGTGTCCGAGCGGTGTCAGCCGTGACCAGCGAAAGCCGATCGAGCGGTAACTTGAGCTCCTCTGCCGCGACCTGAAGAAGCGCGGTCTTGATGCCCTGTCCGAGTTCGGCCTTTCCGGTGAGGATCGTCGCGGCGCCCGACGCGTTGATGCGAATCCAGGCGTCAATTCTCGGGTTCTCGTCGAGGCTTCCCGGCAGACCGTGCTTCGAGGGTCCTCCACCCGTACCGGTTTCGGTCTGTGCATACGCGCCGGAAATCCGGAAGGCGACGATGAGCGCACCGGCGCCGGCCAAGACGCTGCGCCGAGAGACAGCATGCGTCATCGTCCCGTCCTCGCGTCGGCCGTCTTCGGCCGCATCTCTTCTGCGGCGCGCCGGATCGCACCCAAGATTCGCATGTGCGTGCCGCATCGACAAAGATGAGGCTGCAGCTCGGCTCTGATCGTCGCATCGGTGGCGTGCGGATCGCGATTCAGCAACGCCTGAGCACGCATCATCATGCCGGGAATACAGTAGCCGCATTGCGCGGCCTGCTCGGCGATGAAGGCACGCTGCATCGGGCCAGGCGCGTCCCGGCTCCCGATTCCTTCCAGCGTGGTGACCGTCCGTCCCTCCAACACCATCACCGGCGTTACACAGGAGAAGACGGCCTTGCCATCGACGATGACCGTGCAGGCGCCGCATTGCCCGAGCCCGCAACCGTATTTCGCGCCGTTCAGACCGAGTTCGTCCCTGAGAACGTAGAGCAGCGGAGTGTCAGGGCTCGCCTCGATGGATCGGCGCTCGCCGTTGACGATCAAAGTTGTCATGTTGCTTTACCGAGCCTCCTTGAGTCCTCGTTCGGTCCGGCTCATGGGCCGCCTCTTGTTTCCGCGACCGCTTTCGCCAGCGCGTCCCACGGCCGCTTTCCGGCAAACCGGGTACGCAAATAGTTGGCAAGATCGGAGATCTGCCGGTCGTCAAGGACGTCGCCGAAGCCGGGCATGATAGGACGTGCAGAAGCGCCGGCAGCCGCGGGTATTCCCCGCAGCACCAGATTGAGCAGGTTGGTGGGCACCTCGTCCGTAACCGCAGTGGAGAGATCGAGTCTCGAGCCGCCTAGAGGCAAGGGGCGGTCGGCATCGTGGCACGACGCGCAGACGGCGGCATAGATCGCACCGCCCGGCTCCGATGGGATGGGGGGTGTTGCCGCCTGAGCCCCGGCGGCCTGCGGCAAGCGTCCCGGACCAGAAGGAGCCTTCTCCACATCATTCCGCCCCTCGCCTTTGCCGAGAGAGGCAAGATAATGGGCCATTGCCTCTACGTCTGCGGGGTCGACCTGGGAGAGGTTGTTGGCCACATTCGCCATCGGCCCCTGAGCGGTCCCATGCAGAGGGTGCCAGCCACGCGCGAGATAGTCCGCGAGGGCGGCTTCGTCCCACGCGACCGGCGATCGCGAGCTTCGACCGAGCGCATATGCGCGCCAACCTTCGGCTTCGCCTCCTGCGAAACCGGCCGATGTCTTTTCCGCGCCGAGGAGATTTCGAGGGGAATGACAGGCGCCGCAGTGGCCGAGTCCGTCGACCAGATACTTTCCCCTGTTCCACCTCTCATCCTTCGATGGGTCCGCGACGAAACGCGCCCGACGAAGGAAGAGAAGCTTCCAGCCGGCCAGCGTCAGACGAACGTTGAGAGGAAACGGAAGCTCGTTGGGCGGCGCCGATGATTTGACCGGATCGATCGACATGAAGAAGGCGTACAACGCCTTCGCGTCGTCGTCCGATACGCGCGTGAAATGGTCGTACGGAAAAGCCGGGTAGAGGTGGCGACCTTCACGATCCACGCCGGACCGCAAAGCACGAATGAAGGCCTGCTCCGACCAGCGCCCGATGCCCGTCTCCGGATCGGGTGTGATATTGGTGGAGTAGATCGTTCCGAAGGGCGTCGGCATCGCAAGCCCTCCGGCGTATGGGAGTCCGCCGGGTGCGGTATGACATGTGGCACAGTCTCCAAGGAGAGCAAGACTGGCTCCACGGCGCACCGCTGCACGATCCGGCGCGCCTAGCGACCGCGCGTCGACGGGCGGAATTGGCGATTCCAAAGCACAAAAAAGTGACGCCGCCCCGCCGATCACTCCAATGGCAAGCAGTGCAAGCAGAACGGACCTGAGATTCATCGCCCTCCCCTCCGAGATGCGATCGCGATATCAGGCCGGTACTCGCGCCATCTTTTCAGTTTCATGCGGGACTTGCACAATGTCCCGATCGCGGCTCGACGAGCCAATCCAAAGCGTGCGCACGGAATCCAATACGCTCGCGCGTCCGCAGCGTAAGGATCGAACGAACACTCTTCCGCCTGAAAAGCGAGCGCGCGGACAGGGCGGCTATCGCCAAGACCATTGCGGCCACGTACCGACTCAGCCATCGGCACATAGGAGCCATCCATCTTTGACGATCCCTTGTTATTTATCGGTTGATAATTAACTGCCGATCGTGATCGAGGTCAAGTGTCAGCCGCCCGGAACCGAGACTGCGTGCCGACGAAACGAGGATTTGCCGCCATGTCGACGTCAACGATTGCGACGGACCAACAGGTCCCCGAACTCACCCGCGCGCGCACGTTCGCCATGGCGGTTTGTGCCGGGATCGCGGTCGCAAACATCTACTACAACCAGCCTCTGCTCGGCCTGATCGAGGCGAACTACCCGAATTCCTCGACAATCGGTCTCATACCCACAGCCACACAATTCGGTTACGCGGTTGGTCTCCTCTTGCTGGTTCCCTTGGGTGACCTTGTCGAGAGACGGCGTCTCATCGCCGTACAATTCGTCGTCCTTGCGGCGGCTCTCGCATTCGCCGCCGTCGCGCCGTCCTCGCTCGCGTTGATCGCGGCGTCGCTCGTGCTGGGCGTGGCGGCCACCGTGGCCCAACAGATCGTTCCCTTCGCTGCGACGCTTGCTGATGACCGCACAAGGGGCGCCGCGGTCGGAACGGTGGTGAGCGGAATCCTCGGCGGCATTCTCCTCAGCCGCACGATAGCCGGGTTCGTCGGATCGCATTTTGGATGGCGCGAGATGTTCTGGCTCGGCGTCCCGTTGGCGCTCGGCGCCGCCGCACTGGTCCGTTTGATCCTGCCGCGTCACCATGCGACGCAAAGCATCGGATACCCTGCCGCGCTGCGTTCGCTCATTCACCTGCTCGTCGAGGAACCGGCGCTTCGACTGGCGGCGGCAACGCAAGCGATGCTCTTCGCCTCATTCATCGCCTTCTGGACCGTGCTGTCCCTGCACCTTCAGGAACCCGCCTTCGGACTCGGACCGGAAATCGCCGGCCTGTTCGGCGTCATCGGCGCGTCGGGTATCCTCGCTGCGCCTCTCGCAGGTCGGGTGGCCGACAAGCGGGGCCCTCATTTGGTCGTTGCGATCGCGGCGGCCGTATCACTTTCCTCCTGGGTTGTCTTCGCCGGCTGGGACGTCATCGCGGGATTGATCGTAGGGGTCATCTTGCTCGACGTGGGCGTGAACGCGGCGCTCGTTTCAAATCAGCACCTGATCTTCGCGCTCCGTCCGGAAGCACGGAGCAGGCTGAACACCGTGTTCATGACGGCAATGTTCATCGGCGGTTCGCTCGGATCACTCGGGGCAAGTTGGGCATACGCGCATCTGTCCTGGCTCGGCGTCTGCGGCTACGGGGCAGCGCTTGCGACAGCGGGGCTGCTCCTGCAGCTACCGACGCTTTCGTTCCGACCCGGCAAGGCATCGCGTCACTGACGTGACGGACCCATTCGAAGCTGCAAATCGGGAGTGGCGGATGAGTTGGCATGCCGATCATGACTTCACGGTTACGCTCAGCGGCGGGTCGATTGCCGGGCTTTGCAACGCCATTGCGCTTCGAAGGCTCGGCGCGACCATAAGGGTTCATGAACGCGTGCCCGGCCCGATGATGGCCCGAGGAGCCGGGATCGTTGTCCAACGCGAACTGACCCGATTTTTCGCGGAAAATGGCGTACGCCCACTCCCCTTCACGTCCTGCCGCGGGAGGCGATATCTCGATCACAACGGCGGAGACGGCGTCCTGCAGGAGATGCCGCAGGAATTCACCTCCTGGGAAGCCATCCACGCAGCGCTGCGGGCCGCCGTTCCGGATGAATGCTATCGCGCGGGCTCCGAGGTGATGACCGTGATCCAGACCGGCTCCAAGGTCTCGGCGACCCTCGGCGACGGCACCGTGGTCGAAAGCGATCTGTTCGTAGCCGCCGACGGTTCGGGCTCCGCAACGAGGCGAGCAATGCTTCCCGACGTCGAGGCGGGATATGCCGGCTACGTTGCCTGGAGGGGCACGCTGGATGAACGCGACGTGCCTCCCGATCTTCTGTCCTTCTTCGACGACCGCTTCACCTTCTCCGAGGCCCGCAGCGGCGGCCACATGCTAGCGTATTTCATCCCTGGAAGAGACGGCGCCGTCACGGCCGGATCGCGGCGCCTCAACTGGGTTTGGTATGTGCATGTCACCCTCGCCGACCTCGCGAACGTGCTGACCGACAGGAACGGCGTACGGCATCGATCCTCGCTTCCGCGAGGTACGACGCCGCAGAGCACCGTTGCCGCGCTGAAGGCGCGTGCCTTGCGCGAGCTTCATCCGAAGATGGCCGCACTAATCTCGGAAACGCGCGATCCTTTCCTCCAGACGATCCTCGACGTGACGGTGCCGAAGACTCTGTTCGGTCGAATCCTGCTGGCCGGCGATGCAGCGTTCGTCGTGCGGCCCCATACCGCAGGAGGGACCGCCAAGGCAGCCTACGAGGCCTCGGTTCTCGCACGCGCTCTGAAGTCGGCGCGCGCGAACGTCGACGTCGCGCTCCAATCCACCGAGCGGCTGCAGCTCGAATACGGGAGCGCTCTCTACCAATACGGTCTTGCGCTGGGAAATCGCTGGTCGCGCGAAAGAAGCACCGACTAGCCCGATCGACCAGGATCCGAAACTCGAAGGAATGTGAAATATGGCGGATCTCTTTCATCCGACGACCCTGGGCGATCTCGATCTCGCCAACAGGATAGTCATGGCCCCGATGACGCGCTCGCGCGCCGACGAGCGGGGCGTCATCAATCCCTCGGCGTCGAAATACTACGCCGCGCGCGCGAGCGCCGGCCTCATCATTACCGAAGGCGTCAACGTGGGACCGATGTCCCTCGCGTTCGACCGGACGCCCGGTCTGTGGACCGACGAACAGACCGAGGGATGGAAAGCGGTTGTCGGTCGTATCCACAAAGAAGGGGGGCGCGTTGTCGCGCAGCTCTGGCACGCCGGACGCGCGAGTGCGCGTGGCCTGCTGTCCGACAAGCAACCGCCGTCTCCGTCGGGCGTGAACGACGATCTGGATCGGCTGCAGGTGTGGGCGCTCCTCGCCAACGGCGCATATGTGCGGATCACCGCTACGCCGTCGCGCGCGATAACTCTCGGAGAGATTCAAGGCGTCGTGAACGAATTCAGGCTCGCAGCCGACAACGCTGTTCGCGCAGGATTCGACGGCGTCGAGATCCACGGCGCCAACGGCTATCTCATCCACCAGTTTTTGTCCCCCACCATCAATCTGCGGACCGACGACTACGGCGGGAGCGTCGAAGGACGATCCAGATTACTTCAGGAAATCGTGTCGGCGATTTCCGATGTCATGCCGCGTTCGCGGATAGGACTGCGGCTATCGCCCTTCGCCGATTACAACAGCACGCGGGACCCGAAACCGGAGGATACCTATGGGCCACTTGCGCGATGGCTGGGGACTGCCGGGCTTGCATACCTGCACCTTGCCGACACCAACGCCTGGACCGGAGCGCCCGACTACGAAAAGATGCTTCCGATATTCCGCGCGCACTATCGCGGCCCGCTCATCGTCAACGCGGGCATCACCCCCGAACGCGCCGCCCGGATCGTCAACTCCGGCGAGGCCGATGCAGTTGCTTTCGGTCGCCTCTTTCTCGCCAATCCGGACCTTCCGGCGCGGATTCGAGCCGGCGGCCCCTACAACTCACCGCAACCATTCGGGATATATGGCGGTTCGGATTCCGGATATCTCGACTATCCGAGCCTCAAGCCGGCTCCGAAAGAAGCCGCCACGGGAGACTAGTTGAGCCCAGAATCGCGCGCATCGACTTGGCGCCCGAAGCGTTCGACAAGGAAATCGATGAAGAGCCTGACCTTGACCGACAAGTGTCGCGTCGGCGGATAGATCGCATAGAGCGTAAGCGGCGGCGCCCAGAAGTCTTTCAGGATCACCTTCAACCAACCCTTCTTCAGCGCCTCACCGGCGATGAACTCGGGTATCAACGCCACGCCCCTACCCTTGACGGCGACGTCGCGCAGCACCTCGGCGTTGTTTACGCACAGGGACCAGGCGGGTTGGATCCAGTGCTCTCCGTCGGCACCAGTCAGCTTCCACTGATTGCCGGTGAGCAGGAAGCCGTACGTCAGGGAGACGTGATCGCGAAGGTCCCGCGGATGCGACGGCATGCCGTGCTTCTCGAGATAGTCCGGCGACGCGCAGACCACCCTCGGCACAGGCGTGACCTTCCGCGCGATCAGGCTGGAGGATTCGAGCTCGGCGATGCGAAGGGTCACATCGAAACCGTCCTGGACGGGATCGACCAGGTCGTCGCTCAGCACGAGCTGGAGCTGCATGTCCGGATATTTGAGCATGAAATCGGCGAGCGCTGGACCGAGCTTTATGGTGCCGAAGGACATCGGGGCATTGATGCGCAGAAGTCCCCGTGGAGCCGATTGCAAATGCGTGACGGCCTGGTCGGCGGCATCGATCTCGGAAAGGATGACGAGCGCGCGTTCGAAATAGAGCTGACCGTTCTCGTTCGGGCTCGCATGCCGCGTGGTGCGATTGAGGAGCTGTACGCCGAGGCCTTCCTCCAGATCGCCGACGTACTTGGAGATCGCCGATCTGGACAGGCGCAGCTGGCGGCCCGCCTCCGAGAAACTGCCGGTTTCCACCACCTTCACGAAGGCCTTTAGGCTGGCCACTTTGTCCATCGTTCAACCCTGATTGTCGCCAATTCGTAGACAGTAGCGTCATGAAAGCATGGATTGTTCTCAGATCAAAGCCATTCGATATCTCGGTCGAGAGCCCAGGCGGCTCTTTCGAACCGGAGGGCAGGATGTCAGGCATCCATCACATCACCGCCATCGCAGGCGATCCGCAGAAGAACTTTGGGTTCTACACCCGGGATCTCGGCCTGCGCTTGGTCAAGAAGACCGTCAATTTCGACGATCCGGCCACCTACCACTTCTACTACGGCGACGAGACTGGCCGGCCCGGCTCGATCCTCACCTTCTTCCCTTGGGAAGGAGCTCCCGCGGGCCGCCGAGGTGTCGGCGAAACCCATCAGACGACTTTCCGCGTGCCCCAGCGCTCGCTGAGCTATTGGACGGAGCGCTTCCTCGAGAAGGGCATCAAGTTCGAGGCGATCGAGAAGCGCTTCGGTGCGTCCATGCTCGCGTTCTCCGATCCGGACGGCATGGCGCTGGCACTCGTCGGCGTGAGCGGCGCCGAGGACGAAGCTGCATGGAGCAACGGCGAGGTGCCGGCGGAGCATGCGATCCGCGGCTTCCAGGGCGTCACGCTCCTGCTCGACGATCGGACCAAGACCGCAAAGATCCTGACCGACGTTTTCGGCTTCCGCGAGACCGCACGGGAGGGATGCGGGACGCGCTTCCAAGCGCCCGGCGACCTGCGTGGAAATGTAGTCGATATCTATGAAGCGAAGGGTTTTCTGCGCGGTAGCCAGGGCCGCGGCTCCGTGCACCACATCGCGTTCCGCGCGAAGGACGATGCCGAACAGGACGCCATGGCCCAGAAGCTCGTCAGCAATCATGGGCTTCATCCCACCGAGCAGAAAGACCGCATGTATTTCCGCTCGATCTACTTCCGGGAGCCGGGCGGCGTCCTGTTCGAGATCGCGACGGACAGTCCGGGATTCGCGGTCGACGAGCCCGTAGCGACGCTCGGCCGAGATCTGAAACTGCCGAGCGTCCTCGAACCGCACCGCCACGAGATCGAGGACGTCCTGCCCAAACTTCAACGAGCGGTGTCATGACTGCGAACTCTCCGCTCACCCGCCGTCGTCGCGCCGATCCGTCTCCGCGGCGTCACTTCGGCTCGGCGGCCGCCAGGAACACGGCTGGCAAAGCGACCAGCGGAGGCAGGACGAAACACCAGGTACCAAGCTTCGCGTAGAGGCATGCGCCGGCTGCGCACCCCAGCGCGAAGGCGGTTACGCTCGCCGCCATCTTGCCGAGACGCGGCTTGGCCACGGTCAACACCGAGGCCGGCGCGCCCCGTAGCACGTCGGCGACGTCGATCATGATCTGGGTGGTCGTGCCTGTCATTAAGGTGCTCGGAGGCTCCGTACCCATGTGGATGCGATGCGCCGCGTTCTGAATGGCCATCGCGGCGACCAGGATCATGCCCGTGCAGATCGCCTGCCAGCTATCGCCTTGGACGAACGGTCCGAAGCTGACCGCACAAGCGGCGCCCGCCGCCAGAAGCAGCATCTTGATGGTGAGCATCGAGCGAAAGATCGGCAAGCCGATCGCGGGCAGAAGGAAGCTGAAGACCCGAGTGCCGATAACGACCAGGCAGAAGACTGGCAGCGCCAGAAGCTTCGCAAGGCCGCCGGACGTCCCGAGCACCATGGCCGCTCCGAAGGTGACGAAGTTGCCAGTGACGTGCGCGGTGAACAATCCCTGCAGCGCGAGAAATCCAGCGGTATCGACGAAACCGGCATTCAGGCTCATCAAAAGCGGAAGCAGGAGTATATTTCGTGGCATCTTACCAACCGTACTGGAGTTGCACGCCGAGATAGTTGCTGGTGTGTCCACCGGCGCGGAGGATCGTGTCGCCGACGTCGAAATGCACCGCTTCGATGGCGCCTGTGAGGTGGTCGTTGAAGGCGTAGTCGACGCGGAGCTGACCATACGCTCCCGTCCAATTGCTTCCCTTGCCGGCGGTCCCCGCTATCGGCACATTGGGCTGGACGTAGATGGCGTCGGCCGTCGTCTCGCGCCACTGCAAGCCGATGGCGCCCATCACTTTGAGCCGGCTCGTCGGACTGACGGTGATGGAGGGTTTGAGGTGCACCAGGTTCACGTACCCCGTATAGCCGGCGAGCGTGAAGTAGTAGCCATTCGGAAAGAGCGGATTGAACGTACCCACCGTTCCGTCTCCGGGGCGATGGTCTCCGGAGGCGGCGTCGAACTGGATTCCGAGCCGAGGCTGCCATGGCGCGCTTGCGAACGTGTATCCCGTTCGTGCGCCCACGGCCCAGGCGCGAATGTCCGAGGTGCCCACCTGGCCTACCTGCCCCATCGCCTCGAGGTCCCAATCGATGTGCTGCGCGTTGCCCGCGAAGCGGACATCGAAGACGTGCCGGTGCTCCTCCCCGAAAGCATCCAGATATTTGGCGTTGCTCCGTTCGTAGAGCGAATAGTAGCCGGAGAGCTCCTTGTCGCCGAGAACCTTGCGTTCGACCCTCAGCGTGCTGAATCGGAAGCTGTCGTTCGACGTGTCGTCGAAGGGACGGACATCGAAGTATTGGATGGGACGGCTGACGAAGCCGATGAACCGCCAAGCCCCAGTCTCCCAATCGGCCCAGAGCGCGTCGAAGGACTGCCGGACGTTGGGCCCGTCCCGCGACGATACGAAACGCTGCAGGTCGAAGGCGAAGTCCTGCCGCCCGACGCGGGCCTTCAGGGTTCCGCCCGAGAACGTGTCGACATATTCCAGGAAGGCAAGGCGAAGGTCGAGTCTGTCCTGATCGACCGGCGAAATAATCAGCTTGTCGAAGGCGCGATCGTCCTCCAACTCAACGAACGCGCGCCAGTTTTCGTTGAAATGAACGTCGGCATGGACCTGCAGTCGTTGCAGGAGGTAGGCGTCCGACGGCGTGTTGCCGGTGCCGAAGCCTGCCGCGTTGTTGCTCTCGAAACGCTCGCGCAACGTGACACCCAACGAGATGTAACTCTTCGGATCGGTGGCCCAAAGCGGAATGTATTTGAGGTCGTCGAACGGTTCGGTGCGCAGTCTTGGATCGGCGAGAACCGACCAATCCTCTGCCCAGCGGTTCGCCTGGATCGCGGGCCGCTTCGGAAGCGTGGCGTCCCCGTCATCCGCACGCGCGCGGTCGACACCGGCGACGAAGGTCGCAAGCGCAAGGATGATCCAGAAGTTGCGCAGATCGGCCCAAGGCAACATCGGCGGACGTCAACTCACTTGCGATTCGCGCGCGATGCGCTCTTCGGCCCGAGCGAGTGCATTTCGGCGACGTAGCCGCCGGGAAACATGACGAACGCCGTGGAGCGGCCGTCCGACGTATAGGGTTCGACGAGTACCGTCGCGCCTGCGTCCTTTGCCTTGCCGAGCGTGGCAGCGAGGTCGGGCACTTCATAACCCGTCGTCTCCCGTCCGTAGGGATAGGGCACATGACCATCGGTGACCAGCACGACCATCTTCCCGAACGCGGACTCGATGCGGATGCGCCTGTAGGTCGCATCCGATCTTCCGATCTCGACGCCCGGCGCCTTCGCATCATCAGAGACGATCTTGCCGCGGGAGAACGCCAGGAAGCTCCGCGTGAAGGCGCTTGCCCTGTCGGGCGAGACGTACACGCGATTCTCCGGAATCCGCTCGAAGGCGGGGTAGTCGGGCTTCGTCGTGTGCCAGTAGAGCTGCAGGTTGACGCCGCCCGGCCACTGGATCACGGCATCGCGCCCGATGGGGTCCGGAAAGGTCGACACGATCACATCGGCGCCAGCGGCGCGCGCCGCCTTGATCGCCTCGTCCAGGTCGGTGACCAGATAGCCGTTGCGCTCGGCACCGAACGGATATGGGATCGGCGTCTTGAAGCCGAACAGCGAGACTGTGCCCACAGGCGTCTGCAGCAATTGCGACGTGGTGCTGCTCGGCGTGGGCGTGACCGTCGCCACCACCTGCTTGGTACTCTTGCCGCCAAAGGTCGCGAGGAAGCTCGTCACGAACTTGTCCACGTCCTCGGGCGCCACGTACACGTGGGTCGTGTCGTATTGGGGGGCGACGGCAATCGCCGCCTCTTTGGACTTCGTTGCATCCTTTGCGACGACCGGCGTCGTCGCCGCGACGGCAAGCGCCAGCAGAGCGAATATCCTTGTCGATTTCATTGAGAGACTCCTTAGGTAGCTTAAGATCGCGCAGCGCGGCTGGAGTAGAAGCGGGCCCGGTCGGAAGCCATCGATACGACGACGAGACCCGCGATCAACCCGAGATGTTCGAAGAAGGCGTTGGTGGCCATGAATCTCTCATGGCCCCCGTCGTCCAGAACGCGTTGGCGGTGAGCATCGCGACGAACGTCAGAACACCGAGCCCGCCTGTGCCGAGCCACACGAAACGATTCACGACGACGAGCAGAGAACCGCCGAGTTCGATCACGATGGCGGCCGCCGCCCACAGCAAGCCCGGATGCAGGCCGAAGTGTTCCTGCTCCGCCACCGCGCCCGCGAAGTCGAGCAGTTTGGTCATGCCGCCGAGCAGGTAGGCCGAGACCAGCGCCAGCCTGGCCGCATGCCACAGCAACGGCCAGCGCAGGATCGCGGAAACCCAGTTCGGCGAATCTCCGGACGCCATGTCAGACGGCCCAGCATGCGCACCCGAGGGCGCCCCAGAAGCTCCTCAAGTCGGAAACCGGAAGACGGCTCGACCAGGCTGCGGCGTGATCGTGTCCGTGCACGCCGCAGGAGTTGGCGCAGCCGCACATCTGCATGGCCTTCATGGCGAGGCTGCTTTCCTTCGCCTTTGTCTTGTCGTCCGCCCAGGCGGCATAGCCGCCGAAGCGTCGGACGGGCGACCAGTCCGGCATCGCGGGTGGCGGCGAGACGCTCTCAAGCTTGGAGAAGTCGCCCGCTCCGAACACGATCCTCCCGCCGACCATGGTCAGCAGCGACGTCGTATCCGCGATCTCGGCCTCGCTGCAGGAGAAATAGTCGCGGTCCGGCACGATCAGGTCGGCGAGTTGGCCCACCTGAATGCGGCCCTTGTTGCCCTCCTCGTTCGAGAACCACGTCACGTTTTCGGTCCACATCCGCAGCGCCGTCTCGCGATCGAGGCAATTGCGCTGCGGTGTGATCCGCAATCCGCCGACGGTGCGGCCAGTGACCAGCCAGGACAGCGAGACCCAGGGGTTATAGGAAGCCACGCGCGTCGCGTCGGTACCGGCCGAGACCTTGACGCCCTTGTCGATGATCTTCTTGACCGGCGGCGTGGCTTCGGCGGCTCCCGCCCCGTATCTTTCGACGAAGTATTCGCCCTGATAGGCCATCCGGTGCTGCACGGCGATGCCGCCTCCGAGCGCCGCGATGCGGTCGATCGACTGGTCCGAGATCGTCTCGGCATGATCGAAGAACCAGTGCAGCCCATCCAGAGGCAAGTCCTGGTTCACCCGCTCGAACACGTCCAGCGCCCGCGAGATCGTCTCGTCGTAGGTCGCATGGAGCCGCCACGGCCATTTGTTCTGCACCAGGACACGAACGACCTCCTCGAGCTCCCCCTCCATCTCCGGGGGCATGTCTGGACGCGCGACCCTGAAATCCTCGAAATCGGCCGCCGAGAACACCAGCATTTCGCCGGCGCCGTTGTGCCGGAAGTAGTCGTCGCCCTGCTTGTATTTCGAGGACTTCGTCCAGGTGAGGAAATCCTCCTTCTCGCCCTTCGGCTTCTGCGTGAAGAGATTGTAGGCGAGCCGGATCGTCAGGAAACCTTCCTGGCCCAGCTTCTGGATGACCGCGTAGTCCTCCGGATAGTTCTGGAATCCACCGCCGGCATCGATGGCCCCGGTGACACCCAGCCGGTTCAATTCCCGCATGAAGTGACGGGTCGAGTTGACCTGGTAGTCGAAGGGCAGCTTGGGGCCCTTGGCGAGCGTCGCGTAGAGGATGTTGGCGTTCGGCTTGGCCAGCAGCAGTCCCGTGGGATTGCCCTTCGCGTCGCGCGTAATCTCGCCGCCCGGCGGTTCAGGCGTATCTTTCGTATAACCGACGGCCCGCAGCGCGGCTCCGTTGAGGATGGCCCGGTCGTAGAGATGCAGCAGGAAGACCGGCGTGTCGGGGGCGACAGCATTGAGCTCGTCGATCGTCGGAAGCCGCTTCTCCGCGAACTGATGTTCGGTGAATCCCCCGACCACCCTCACCCATTGCGGCGGCGGCGTGACGGCGACCTGCCGCTTCAACATGCCCATCGCATCCGCGAGCGAACGCACGCCGTCCCATCGAAGCTCCATGTTGAAGTTCAGACCGCCGCGGATGATATGGAGGTGGTTGTCGATCAGACCAGGCAGCACGCGATGCCCCTTGAGATCGACCACCTTCGTGGCGGGACCTGCGAGCTTCATCACCTCATGATCGCGTCCGACGGCGACGAACCGGCCATCCGCGATGGCGACGGCTGAAGCCGTCGGATTCGAGCGGTCGAGCGTCGTGAACAGACCGCGATGCAGGATGACGTCCGGTGCCGTGCTCATGAATGTTTCTCCGGATCTTCTAGCGAAGCGGCGCTCTTCGATTGATCGCTTTGACGTCCGGGCAGCATCCCGAACATGTGCGGAGCGCACTTGGCCTGTTGCCACGCGGATGCGAGCCCGTGTCCGGACATCAGTTGCCGGGCGACGGGAACGATCTGTTCACCGGCCAGGATGCCGAGAAGACCGACCAGGGCCACCAGCGGCGGGGCCGGCGAACGCACGTTGAGGAGGCTGTAGACGACGCCGACCAAAAGGCCGGCGCCGAGTGACAGGAGATAGATCTTCATCGCACCACTCTCGATGGGACGGGGCCGACGTCAGGCTACCTTCGTGCCGCCCTCGGACGCGTGCTCTCCGAGCGCCCACTTTGAGAACCGTATCTGAATTCCGTACGGCGAATGTGCACGCTGGATGTCCATCATGCCTTCGTAAGTCTCGCTGCGCGCCCAGTCCTGCTGGAGTTCGTAGGCGTACTGCGAAGAGGTGGTGGGAACCGCGCCTGCTTGGATCGCACGTTCCATGGCTCGGTTGTGTGCTTCGAGCGAGAGATCGCCGCACGCGTCCGCGGGAATGTAGACCTCGTATCCTTCCTTCAGCATGTCCAGCGTCGGGAAGAGCACACACGCTTCAGTCCAAAGGCCCGCCAACACGAATTTCTTGCGACCGGTGGCGGCCACAGCCTTTCGGAAATTGGCATCGAGCCACGAATTCATGGACGTTCGATCGATGATGTCGTGGTCTGGGAACAGCGAGGTCACCTCCGGAATGAAGGGGCCGGAGAAGGAGTCTCTAGCGACGGTCGAAATAACGGTCGGAATCTTGAAGAGCTTGGCAGCCTTTGCAAGAATCTGGACGTTGTTGATCGTGACCAACCGGTCATGCGACTGAACGCCTTGAAACATTGCCGGCTGGTAGTCGATCAGTGCGATGGCGCTATTTTCCGGGGTGAGCATTTCGAGCTTCGACATCGAGAAGGTCTCCTTGTGATCGACGTGACCGATCAAACGAAAGCGGATGGGTGCAAGCGGCCGCATGTGAACCTTGAACGCCGCCCGGCGCTTGGACGATTTCGTCGCGGCTTGGACTCCGGCCCGATGATCTGCTCACGAGCGACAATCGCCGCACACGCGTCCAGCAGCCTCTCGTCCGAGATCGCCAGCATGTCCAAAGGACGCGCAGATAGTCCAAGCCAAAGGGTTCTCCATCCGCGACCTTTGCGTGCAGGAGGACCGAGGGCGATCTGAAGACGACGTAGCAGCCCTCATCGCCTCGTCACGGGAGTGATCGATGGCATTGCTGAAATTGCGAGGTGATACCCAGCTTTTACTGCAAGGACCGGGGTTGAAGACCTATTCGGACGCTCCTCACGCAACGACGACGAGGCAGCCGACCCGGTCAATGAGGACCTCCTCGCATTGCTGAAAGCTTAGTCGGAGAAACCAGATGCCGCCGAATCCACTTCATCTGCTCGAACCAAAGGACTGCGCCCTGCTCCTGGTCGACCAACAGGCCGGCCTGGCGTTCGGAGTTGGTTCGATCGACCGGCAGGTCCTCATGAACAATGTCATCGCGCTGGCAAAGACCGCGACAGTGTTCGGCCTGCCGGTCGTCGCTTCGACCTCCGCGACGAAGGTGTACAGCGGGCCGCTGATGCCGGCCATTAAGTCATCACTGCCCGGCATCGAGCCGATCGACCGGCGCAGCATGAACGTGTGGGAAGACGACAAGGCACGCGAAGCCGTGCTTGCCACCGGTCGAAACCGTTTGATCGTCTCGGGCCTGCTCACCGAGGCATGCGTGAGCTTCGCCGTGTTGTCGGCATTGTCGGCCGGCTTAGAGGTCTACGTCGTCGGCGACGCCTGCGGAGGGCTCACGACGGCGAGCCACGACCTGGCACTCGGCCGAATGGAGGCCGCCGGCGCCCGCCTCACGTCGTGGATCCAAGTACTTCTGGAGATGCAGCGTGACTGGACGCGGCACGAAACCTACGACGGCGCTCGCGCCATCGTCGAATCCCATGCGGGTGGATACGGGATCGGCCTGGCCTACGCCCGCGACATGATCCATCCCGCTTGAGACGCAAGCGCGCCAGGATTTAGTTAGCCCTCGGTCCGGGCCCGCCGCCAGGCTCCGGGGCTTGCGCCCACGCTGCGGGAGAACACCCTGGTGAAGTAGCTTTGGTCTCCGAAGCCGCAGATGAGCGCGATGTCGGCGAGCGGAAGCTTCGTGCTCAGCATGAGACGTTTGGCCTCATCGATCCGGAGTTGTAAGAGGAATTCGTGCGGAGCGACACCCGTGCTGCGCCGGAACGATCTTGCGAAGTGGCTGGGCGTCAATTTGCATTCCGCGGCGACGTCGGCGATCGTCAGGCTGGTAGCAAGTCGCGTCCGCATGATCTCCTTAGCGCGGCGCTCCTGCCACGGCGCAAGACCTCCGCCGACCGCACTATCCCGCGGGCGCATGCCACCATAGGTCTGCGCAAAATGAGCGAGCAGGCTCAAACCGATCTGATCCAGGAAGAGCTGATTGGTCTCCGAATCCTGCTCGACCGCGCTGAGTAGCACGCTGGACAAGGTCGAGAGGTAGGGATCGCGCTGATCTCTGCTCCATTTGAGCGTCGCGATCGGCTTGGCTCCATGCTCTTGGGCGAATTCGTCAAGGGCGCGCCGCGGAACGTAGTATTGGACGGCGTCGAACGGCCCCCTGAATTCGCATTGGGGATTGTCCATCAGATTGATGACGCTGACGGTGCCGGCGCCGAAGGCCCCTGAATACCTAGCCTTACCGGCGAGCCAGCAGGAATGCCTTTCGAGGTCGCCGAGCTGGTGCAGGATGCTGAAGGCTGGTTCGGAAGGGATGGCCGCCGTTCGTTCCCGAACGAAGTGGGAGCAGGTCAGTCGGGTCATCGCGAGCGTCAACTGTCCCTCGCGGTGGACGCGTAGCAGGCAGTCGCCTTCCATACCGAGGTGCTGACTCAGGCGACGACCATAGAAGCCGCCAGACCTGCTATCAGACTCTTCCTTCATTGGAACGTCCAAAGCCATCCGCCACCGAACACGCTATCGAGAAGGACGAACCACATTCCAGTGCGCGTCCGTCGAACAAAATTCTCATAGAGAGATAATCGCCTTCGTTCAAGTCGCCGAACGAGCAACCATCGAGAGCGACGTGCCGATCGGAAAAATGCGTCGAAACGGAAACGATGACCGACCATAGGTGAAGAAACCCGGACTTGATACCCGCCCGCATTCCACATTATTTGTGAAACAGCTTCATAGATGGTCGGGGCATGGACAATCGTGTTGGCGAAATGCAGGTCTTCCTCCGCGTGGTGGAAGCTGGAAACTATTCCGAGGCAGCCCGCCGCCTTCTGATGACGCCGTCCACGGTCAGCAAGCTCATCGGACGGATCGAGACGCGGCTGGGCGTCCGACTATTTGAGCGCTCCACGCGACGCTTGGCTTTGACCTCCGAAGGTCGGATGTACCATGAGAAGAGCCTCGCGCTCGTCGCCGAACTCGACAGCATTGAACGGAGCGTCTCTCGAGGCGCCGCGGCGGCCGGCGGAACGATCCGCGTCAACACCACAGTGTCGTTCGGCATCCTCGGCCTCGAACCTCTGCTCCCGGCCTTTTGGGAAGCTCACCCCGGCATCATGGTCGATATTTCGCTCTCCGACGAGATCGTCGACCTGTACCTCGATCGAGCGGACGTCGCCTTTCGCGTGGGCTCCCTGCAGGACTCCGCGATGGTCGCCAGGCGCATCGGGGTCGTGAAGAGAAGGATCGTCGCATCTCCGGGCTACGTCGAGCGCATGGGTGAACCCAAGAGTATCGCGGATCTTTCCCGTCACAGGTGCCTCGGATTCAACTTCCGGCGTTCCGCGCCGGTCTGGCCTCTGAAGGAAAGCGGTCGCATCGTCGATCGACGGGTCAGCGGTCCGCTCGTTGCGAACAACGCCCAAACCTTGCGGAGGATGGCGATCGCAGGAATCGGCCTCGCAAGGCTGGCCGACTATCACATTCGCGACGATATGGCCGCCGGTCGCCTGGTCGAAGTGCTCAAAGGTACGGTCGGTGACGACGAGCAGATCCACGCACTCTACCATGGCGGGCCGCGGCTGCCCTTTCGCGTGAAAGCATTCCTCGACTTCGTCTGCCCTCGCCTCACCGACTTCATGGAAGGTAAGTCGGCTCATGAAGGAGTCCCACACACCAGGACGAAACGGGCCGTCAAGCGATCTAATTGAGTGGAGGAAGGATCGCCTGCAATTCGAGGCGACGCTCTTCGAGGAAAGCGGGAAGTTGAAGCTTCTCGCCCAATCGCCCGGGCGCCTCGTCGACCGAGAATCCCGGACCGTCGGTCGCGATCTCGAACAGAACCCCGCAGGGCGCGCGAAAGCCCACCGCGTTCAGGTAGGTTCGCTCTATCGGATCACTCACCACGATGCCGTACGCTGAACGAAGCTTCTCGACCATCTCCGATCGGTCGTCGAAATCGCGAGAGCGGAAGGCGACATGCCGGATGGTGCCGCCGCCGAGGCGTCCCCGCGAGGACTTCCCGATCACGTGTAAGGTGATCGCACCGCCCGGACCATCATGCGCCACGAAGCGAATAGTCCCATCCCTTCGGGAAACCAGTTCGAACTCGAAGACCTGCTGCAGGATATCGATGGTTGCGTCCTCCTCGCGGACATTGAGCGTGATATCGTGGAGGCCGTGCAGCAGGCAGGCGGCCGGCGCATTGCGATCGGCCCTCTGCGACGGTTCTTCCAGCGTCTCGACCAGCGCGATCGCCGTACCGTCGGGATCCGCGAAACAGAGCATCCGCTCCCCAAAGGGCGACATTTGCGAACGGTGGGGCACATCGAAGGCATCCAGCCGATCAGCCCATTGGTCAAGGGAGTACGGAGCTGCGCGAAAAGCCGTCTGAACGACTTCGCCGACGCCGGCTAAGCCCGGCGTCACGCAATTCCAGGCAAGCGTGCTGATCACGGTGCCGGGAACCCCGAGGTCGTCGCCGTAGTAAACATGATAGCTGCCCGGGTCGTCGTAGCAGACGGTCTTCTTGACGCGTTTGAGCCCCAGCACACCGCAATAGAAGTCGGCGGCGCGCCGTACATCGCCGACGATCGCCGTAACGTGATGAATCCCTCGCGCGCTCACGTGGCTGATGTCCAATTCGCGGCCCCAAGGCCGTCCGTCCGATGCGTCATGCTCACCTGCCGGCCTTCGTTCTCGCTGCAGTTGCCGGTCGTCCGGGACACACAACTCCCGAACTTCACGAGGCGTCTTGGACTTTTTCCCGATAACCGAACCGTCCCAAGCCAATATGGGGCCATTTTTGCCACTACGACGACGCAATCGTACAAAACGCCGTGGAATCCTGCAATCACTCCCGACTGGCTTGACCAAGGATGGCGGTCCGAAACCTTGCTCCGGCACTTCGTCCCAACGGGTGCCATGATCCATCGACGATCGCCGTTCGATCGGTCGAGTAGATGCGATGCCTCCATCCAACGAGAAGCCCATCCAATCGGTCGCTGCGCGCAACGCTTCTCCGTGGATCGCGTTTCGGCACGCCACGTTTACCGTCGTGTGGACCGCGACCGTCGTCGCCAACGTCGGCACCTGGATGTACAACGCTGCATCCGGATGGCTTATGACAAGTCTCGATGCCGATCCGCTCACAGTTTCCCTGGTTCAGGTCGCGAGCAGCCTTCCGATGTTCCTGTTCGCGCTACCGGCCGGCGCGCTGGCGGATACCGTCGACAAGCGCCGTTTTCTGATCGGCTGCGAGATCGCCCTCACGACCGTCGCGGCAGTAAGCGCGGTGCTCGTCGGACTAAATCTAGTCACTCCGCCCATCCTGCTGCTGTTCACCTTCCTGCTCGGCGCCGGCGCTGCATTCACCGCGCCCGCGTGGCAGTCGGTCGTCCCTCAGCTTGTCCCGAACGAAGACCTGGCGGCGGCAGTCGCCAGCAACGGTGTGGGCGTCAACATCAGCAGAGCCATCGGGCCAGCGCTGGGCGGCGTGGTCATCGGCGGACTGGGCATCGCCGCACCATTCTGGATCAACGCGCTGAGCAATTTCGCCGTGATCGGCGCCCTGCTTTGGTGGCGGCCGGCGTCCCCGCAAGGGAGTGGGCTGCCGCCGGAGCGGCTCGCCGGCGCCATGGTGATCGGCTTCCGCCATGCGCGGTTCAATCCGAGCCTCCGCGCCACGCTCATCAGGGCGGTGGCGTTCTTCTTCTTCGCGAGCGCCTATTGGGCGTTGCTCCCGCTCGTCGCGCGCGATCAGATCGCGGGCGGTCCAGAACTCTACGGCATTCTGCTCGGAGCCATCGGGGTCGGCGCCGTCGTGGGTGCGTTCGCGCTGTCCTGGATGAAGACGACCCAGGGACCAGACCGGCTCGTTGCTGCGGGCACGCTCGGAACGGCGCTCAGTCTGATCCTGCTCGGCACCGCCCATCACGCGGCGATCGGTCTTTCGGCTTGCCTGCTCGCAGGCGTCTCGTGGATCGCCGTTCTCGCGACGGTCAACGTCTCGGTTCAGGTCTCGCTGCCCGATTGGGTCCGCGGGCGCGGCTTGGCCATGTTCGTCACGATGTTCTTCGGCGCGATGACCGCCGGCAGCGCCCTTTGGGGACAGTTCGCCTCGGGACTGGGCCTGCCGGCAGCGCATTTCATCGCCGCAGCGGGCGCCGTCGCCGGGATTGTGCTGACCTGGCGTTGGAAGCTTCAGGCCGGTGCCGGAATCGACCTTGCACCGTCGATGCATTGGCCGGCGCCGATATTGACCATCGATGCCGGTGCGGATCGCGGGCCCGTGCTCGTCACGGTAGAGTACCTCATCGCTCCGGAAAGGCGCGACGCCTTCCTTTCCGCCGTCATGGAATTGGGCCTACAGAGGCGGCGCGACGGCGCCTATGCCTGGGACATCTTCGAGGATGCCGCTGAGAACGGACGCTTCCTGGAAACGTTTATGGTCGCATCCTGGCTCGAGCATCTCCGACAACACCAGCGCGTGACGAACGCGGACCGGATCGTTCAGGACGCGATCCGCAAGTTCGGCGCGACGGCCGAACCCAAGGTTACCCACTTCATAGCGACCCGGCTTCAGTCCCCTTAATCAGGCGACGCACCAAGCTCGGCCTGTCGAGAGTAGCAACCTTCCTGGTCTCGGATCCCGGACGTATCGCTAGCGTCGACCTTCTCAGGATGAGTTCTGGACGAAGTATGACAGTCCGCTCTCGATCGCGCTCCGACCAGGGCTCAAGTTGCTGAAGTGGCGAGGCACCTAGTATCGAAACTCGGCATTCGAAGGAGCCCACAAATCACCTGGATTACTCAATGCACATAGCTCCAACGAGACAAGCGACAGAAGGGAGGAGCATCAGCTTTGGGGAAAAAGCTGCCGTCCCGTATGATGAGCGCGAATTTGAACCTCCTTGCTGGCCCGACAAGCCAGGCTCGAACAGATTGTCCGTTTTGCGCCCCGGGTCTGACGACACCACGGTGCCGCCCTGCCGTCCAAGCCAGTTGCCGGAAAGATCGGAATCGACGTAGCGGGTGACGTTGTCGAAGAGCTGGATGTAGCCGCTCACATCCTGCTGCGCCATGAGCCTGATGTCACCGCCGGATACCACGCCTGCGAGGCGCCGCCGCTCGCGGTTCCGACGAGGTTGTAAGGATTGGTGCCGTCAGCTGGGAGGATCGGCGCCGACTGCGTACCCGCGGTGTAGACGCCGTAAGGCGTGGCCTCGCTGAAGCTTCCACCGGCGAGCAGATCAAGACTGCCGGTGCCGGTGCGGAGCACGCTTCGCCTGAGCAAAAGTACAACCGACAGCGCGCGCCAACGAAGCAGCGAGCCAATTGGGTCACTCTACGCTCACGGTAGGCCCTTAGCTACAAGATACGAACGGTAACTATCGCCTTATGACAAGGTGGTGACAGCTCCTGTCCCGCCCCAGAAACCAATTGGCTGAATCTCCGCTTTCGGCCGATTGTGCCGAAGGGCTCTGCCGTTGAAGCGGAACGATATCGATGAAAGGAGCAGCACGCGCGCACCAACTTGCGCAACATCGTAGATGCAAGTCCATGCGAGAAACGAGGGCTTTAGCGTCGCAGGCGCATTTCCGCCCAAAATGCGGTCGCGCGAAAGACTACAGAGAACACCTAGCTCAGCAAGCTATTAGCGCCATCAAGTGATAGGCAGATTACAGCGTCCTCATTTATCCAGTGACCTTCGACTGCCTACAGTGTGGACTTCCGTGAGTTCCAGCGAAACAATCTCGCCTTAGTCAACTATTGCTGCGTACTCGAGCCCGACGACGTCGAGTTCTTTCGCAAGGAGATCGAAGGCTGGATGGCCTTCTAGCACCGACGACTGCGACTGATCTCTAGCTTCATCGCTTCACGCCTCAGCCCTTGCGGCTGTGCAACGTGACGAGAGTCCGTCGACCCGCGATCACAGCTAGTGTGTATCCGCTTTGTGCCATCTGCAGACGGCTCCCCGCTGGCAAGCGTTTTCTTGGTGCAACGCGCTTCGGTCGGTGCCGCCATGTACGCGGTCTATTGATGCGGTACACGTTGGCCGCTGGTCATAATGCCTTCCGCAGAGGTGGGTCCCGACCAAAAGTACGCGCTCGCGGGGCCGTGGCGCAAATGGGTTGGCGATATGATCGAGAAGACAGACGAGGGATCGCGGTCAAACCGGCGTCCGATCGAACACATCGGTTCGATCGAAGGCTGGCCCAAGGTCGTTCAAGGTGCTCCGGCACATCGAAGCGTTGGAGGCCGCTGGCATCGACGTCTGAGAGGTCGCGCCCAACCATTGGCGCCATGACTACAACCGTCTGAAGGTCGGTCATGAACCGCGCCCCTCTCCCCACATTGAAGAATGCAGGAACGAGGATCGCCGCGCCGACGGTCATTGTGCAAACTGGCGGCGCTTCTCCGCGGCAAGCCCGGCGATCTGGTCGGCCGTTAGCGTTCCGAGCCCGAGCACCTGGTTGGGACCAGTTGCGTCATAGCTGCGGATCTCGGTTCGCTTCTTACGGCGCTGCTCCTCTTCACGCCGCTCCATGTCGCCATCGGTCGTGCCACCATAACCCAGAAACTCGACGATAATCACCGACGGGCGGTCATTGCCGGCCTGCTGATTGGCATCCTTAGCGGCGTCGGCCGCTGCCTTGTCCTTGGTCTCGGCCGTCAGATTGACCACCGCTGGCTGCGCCTTCGGCACGCCCTTGCTTTCGCCACCCACCCTGATGTTGTCCGCGTTTAGCACCATGAGGGCAGCGACATTGAAGTTGCCGCTGACGCGGATACCCGCATCGCCGGCATCCACTGTGCCGACCGGCGCGATCAGATCGAGGTCCCCCGGCTCGACGCCGGCATAGCCGATCACGGTGCCGATGCCGGAGCCGGAAATATCGGCCTGTTCCTTGGTCAGCGTCACCGTATCCACGTCGGTCTCGGTCACCGGCGCCTTCGGCACGCGCGAGGTCTTTGCACCCTTGCCGGCATCGATATCGCCGAGCGTGGACCAGATCGTTACGTCGCCGCCGCTGAAGGTGAGAATACGCGAACGGTTCACCACCACGTCGTCGCGGGCGGCAATGTTGACCCGGCCGAAGCCGAGCGTGACCAGACCATCGCCCGGAAGAACCGTCTGGTTCAACGCGGCGACCTGAAGGTTGCCGCCGGGCACGAGGATGTTGATGTCGCCGCCATTCTCGGTGCGGATCAGCGAATTGGCCGACAGTACCGATCCCGTCCAGCTATCGCCCGGAAACAGCGTTGCGACCGCTTCGTAGCCGCGCCGGTGGCCGCCATTGAGCACGCGTCCATCGGCATCGCGCTCGTTCTGGTCACGTCCCGCCATCCGCAGTTCCTGCATATAGATCTGGCGCAGGAAACGCTGCTGGGTTAGCGCCGGCAGCGACTGGAAGCGCTCCCAGGCCTGCAGCGGCGACAGGGTTTCGCCCGTCATCTGCTTGATGAAGGACACCAGACCGATACGGGTCTGCTTGATCGCGCCATCCGCGAGATCCTTGGTCGCATCGGTGAGATAGAGTGGCAGCAACCGTCCATCGACGGTCGTCGTCAGATAGGTCTGCATCGAACCGACCATGGACGGATCGAGATAGGTCTTCGCAACCGCCGCATAATCCGGCTGCCGGCCGTTCAAGCCGGCGATCATGTCGATCGAGGCGCCGCCATCGGGCAGGCCTTTGACCTGACCATCCTTCACTAACCCGGCTGAATTGTAGCTCTGATTGCCCTGGCTGATGATGACCTGCGACGCAGCATGAATGTCGCGTCCCGCCGTCAGCAGCAGCGCTCCCGGCCCCTGAATGACTGTGCCGGGCATCCGTTCGGTGTTGAGATTGTTGTTGAGAATGTCGTTGCCGGCATTCAGCCACGTCACGTCGGAAACGTGAAGATTGCGCAGGTTCAGCGCGAGATCGCGAATATCGGTCTTGGCCGACATCAGCATCTGCTCGTTGGTGGTCACGTTGCCGCTGCGGATGCTGCCGTTCAGCGCGTAGATCCGGCTGGGCTCCCTGTCGCCGGCATTCATCAGAACGGACGGATTGGCAACCTCATGGAAGTAATCCATGCTCAGCGAATAATAGGCATATGGATCGATGAGGTTGGTCAGCAGCGCGATGAAAAACGTCTCCGTCTGACTTCCGGTTGGATAGAAGTTGATGCCGCTGCCAAACGGCCGAAGAGCCGTCGGCAGCATTTCGCGCGTCGCACGCGACATCACGAGATTGCCCGGCGTGACGTCTCTCGCAGCCAGCATCGTCAATCCGCCATTCGTGGCAGGAAGGATATTCAGGCGGCCCGGATTGGAAATCGAGCCGTTCAGCGCAACGATGTTGGTGAGCGCCGGATAGAGATTTGCATAGAGGTTCGCGAACTGGACCGCACCTCTATAGATCTCGAACCATAAGGTGTCGGTAATCACATCCTGCGAGAGATAATGAACCTGATTGACCAGCGTCACATCGCCGCCGATTGAGCTCAGATCGAGCCGCGTATTGTCGGTCTGGCCGAGCATCAAGGTCTGGCCATTGGACCATGGCTTGGACGGGTCAAAGGTCATCAGCGGATCGAGCACGGCCTGCAGCCGCAGATCTCCGGCAGTGCGGGCACTCAGCGTAGCGTCACCGAGCGCCAGCACCGGCGAGATGTCGTAAGACCTCATATCGCCGCCGCCGGGTCCCTCGAACGAGCGCCCTCGCAGCGTCCGCCCGATCGCGAACGAGCCCGCGTCGATCGCACCGGCGCCGCGGGCGACGTAGTAATTGCCCGCCTTGATATCACCGCCGGCAGAGACATTGAGCGCGCCGCCATTATCGATCTGCAAATAGCGCGAGTCGCCGGGGACCGTACCGCCGTGAACGCGGCCGGTGGTCGCGAGCACCACGGAGAGATTGTCGAGATCGCCGCCCGCCTGCAGGTTGACATTGCCGCCGCCGAGAGCGCCGATGCCCTGCGTGAAGCCGGCATAATTGATCCACCAAGTCGCCTGCTGGCCGGTGAAATTGAACTGGTTGTCGGTCAGACCGTCCTTCTTGAGCCAGTTCGTGTAGAGCATGTTCTCCGCATTATCGACCGGCAGCTGACTGGCGATATTGCCATTGGCGCCGATCGCCAGATGCCCGCCGAGGATGCCGTATTCGGCGCCCGCCGGTGCGGCAAAGTCGGCGTAAGACGTCACATCCTTGCGGCCGGCCGTGTAGATCACCGACTGATAATGCGCAAGCTGGATGTCGCGACCTGCCTGCGCGGCAATGTCGCCGGTGCCGGTGCGGATCTGATAGCCGTGGCTCGCATCGCCGACGACGATCGATCCCTTGCCGGCTGCGAATGTCGCGAGCGGCTTGACCGACAGGATGTCGGCCGCCCCGAGATCGGCGCCGGCCACCAGCCGGATATCCCACGAGTCCTGCGCCAGCAGCGTGCCGCCGCGCGCCACATCGCCGAAGCCGTCGCTGATATGACCATTGATGTTCAGATTTCCGGCAGCGCGCAATGTGAGCCCGCCCTCACGCGCGCTCAGCCCCGACAGATCCCAATCGACGCCCAGCGTAAGATCTGAGTCGCTGCGGATTTCAACCCCCGCAGCAACGGCGATACCGGGACCGATCTGCAGGCGGGACGTGATATCGCCGGCATGGGTCGCGAACTCATCGGCCGCTGCACTGGCCTGATCGCGCAAAGCAGCATCGATGGTGGAAACGACGGTCGCAGGACGCCATACGCCCTCCAGCACCGCGGAGCGGGCGCCGACGATGGTCGCGGCCAGACGATCGACCGCAACGTAATCGGGCCCGGCAACCTGTCCGGCGCGGAAACGCACCTTGCCGCCATTGCCGCCGGAGACATCGATGACGCCGCCGCGGATATCGAGACGTCCACCGGAGGCATCGAGCAACACCCGGCCGCTGCCGAGCTCGGTCGTCGACCGCGCGATCAGATTGGCCGTCTCGGTCATCGTCAGGCCGTTGCCCGCAGAGATCGCGATATTGCCGCCATAGGCCGCGCTCGCATCGATGGTGCCGGTGATCGTCACCTTGCCGGCATCCGTGCTGAGACTGAAGCTCTCCACCTTCGTCACACCATCGAGCACGATGTCACCGGTGCGGATGCGGAACGTGCGCGACCGCGTGAAGCCCGCATTCGCCAATTGTTGCGAGAAGCCAGCGAAATCAGGCAATGCACCGATATCGAGCGAGAACGAACCACCCTTGCCCGCGGCAGCATGCGCATCCACCAGGCCGTTCAATGCCACGGTGCCACCGCCTGCAGCAACGGCGGCAAGCTTGCCCGCATCGCCGCCGCCGGAGGCCGCTGCGAGATTCAATGCCGAACCAGCCTGGGTCACGACGCTGCCGCCGACGGATGTGAGTTCGATCGTGCCGGCACTGGCGTAAGCCGTCACATCGTTGAACGCCTTGCTGAAGCCGCCGACATCGATGATGGCGCCGCCAGATACATTGACGTCTCCGTCGGTCGCGGTCAGCGATACGTTGCCGCCAAGCGCATCGATGCGACCGCCGAAATCGACGCTGGCGCCGGTCAGGGCCCAGCGCGAGCCCAGGCTGTCGGCATCGCGCGGCCGCGTCCGATCCTGCGACGTGACCGCCAGATGCCAAGTCGTCATGATGGACTGGCTCGTACCGTTCCCACCGGTCAGCAATGGCGCCACCAGGCTGAGATTGCCGGACACATCCAGGCTGCCACCGCCTTGCCCGGCAATGGCATCGGCCGCCGTCAGCGTGACGGCATTGAAACCTCGCACCGACTTGGCGCCGGCCCCGAGCACGATGCGTCCGGCATTGAAGGCGAGCGTGCCCTGCGCGACGACCAGCGGATCGACAAAACTGCCGCCGCTGTTGCGCAGCGCGATCGTATCGCCCGCCACCGTGGTGCCGCCGGCGCTGTAGCCGACCAGCCCGGCCGCATCGAGCGTGACCGATCGCAGGCCGGCGGCGCCAAAATCGATTCCGGTATAGAAGTCGATGGTCGAGTAACTGCGCAGCGTCAGATTCTGCGCCTGATTGAAGCGAGCCATCCCGGCTGTATCGAAGACGAGGCCCTCGCTCCCGCCACCGAAGCCGATGCGGCTTCCGGACAGGGTGATATCGACAGCGGAGACCTGCGCCGAACCGGCCAGCGTGGTGTTGCGCGTGGCGTCGATCAGCAGCGCCCGACCGCCGTCGATGACCGCAGCGGCGCCGACCTCGACGGTACCGGACGCTGTGCCGTCGACATTGGTGCGGCGAACGCTGGCGGCGGCTCCGTTGGACAGGCGGATCAACGCCCCGAAGTCGCGCTCCGGCGATGCGACCTGGGGCATCAGAGTGATATCGCCGGAATCGCTGGTGGCGGCACCCGCGGCGCGCAGCACGCTGCCGGCCGCGATGGTGATGTTGTCGGACGCCGCCAGAATGATTTCCGGACCGGTCAAGGCACTGTCAGCACCGTTGCGCACCACGATATTGCCGGCCCGTACGGTGACCGAGACGCCGAGATTGGTCCCGGTGCGAACGCCGCCGAGCAACAGACTGGCCGCGCCGAAATTGCTGAGCCGGCTCGAATCGATGATCAGATAGCCGCCAAGCCCGCTGGTATCGGCTCCTGCGCCGACCACCGCGATATTGGTCGCCGCAATATCGACGGTGCCTGCGCGGCCGCCCGGCGCTGCTTGCGACAGCAGTTGTCCATCCAGCACCAGTTGGTCCCGCGCCTTGAACACGACGGCGCCGCCATCCAAAGGCAGTCGCGGCGTCACCACATCGAGGCCGAGCTTGCGGTATTGCGTCAGCTTGAACGTTTCCGAGGCGAAGAATTCGTTGGCGCTCGCTTCGTTATATTCGGAATAGGACCGGATCACGTTGCCGTTCATCACACGCCAGTTCGATGCACGCACATCTGCCGAGCTGTCGAGATTGCTGCCGAGGCGACCGGACATCAGCAACGATCCGTCCAGCAAACGCGTGACGCTGCGAACAGGATTGCCGGAACTGCCAGCCACCATCTGGACGGCGAACGCGCCGGGCAGGAGTGCATATTTCGCCGGCAACAGATTGTACCAACCGGCGGCGAGACCGCCGCCCCCGGCCAGCCAGACCCGGCTGCCAACCGCAACCCCACCATCCTTCGGCGCGGTCGCCGATGCCAGCGCCGGCAGGACCGCATAGACGCCGTTCATCGCGAGAATGTCGTGCGAGCCGCCACTGCCGACGACGAATTCCGATGCTCGCAGATCGCCGCCGCCGCGAATATCGACCTTGGCACCCGCAGCCATATTGACCGCCGGCGCATCGAGCAGCAGCTTCTTTTCCGGCAGTGCCGTAATCACGTTCGGCAGACCGTATTGCACCGGCAGCGCCCAGTCCTCGCCATTCAGCAGCAGACCATAGGGCACCGTCAGCCCATCGCCCGACACCGACACCGTGGCACCCTCCCCCAAGGTGATCGCGTGCGTGGCCTTCAGCGTCAAGCTGCCGAACGGCACGCGCACGGAGCCGTACACGTCGATATCCGTGGACGACAAAGTGAGATCGCCACCGGCCGAGAGCGGCGCGGATGGCGTGCCATTGGGTAGAACCAGAATACGGTCCGGCGCCTTGATCGCCGCCGTCGTCTGTGTCGACGGATAGATCTGCCCGGCCTGCAGAGTTAGCGTGCCATCGACATCGAGCAAGGCTGTCGCACCCAGCTCGAATGCGTGCAGACGAATTTCGTTGGCGACGAGTTTGGTATTGCCGAAGCCGCGGGTGACGCCTGACGTGATATCGATCAGGCCGGCATCGAGCAGCAGCGTTCCCGAGCCGCCGGTCGTATTGGCGTCGGCCACCCCGAGATCGAGTGCGAGATAGCCCGCGTGAATCGCCGCGCTTGCGGTTGGCGTCGTCGCCGACATATTGCCGGCGATCGAGACCGCCGCATTCTGCAGGTTGAGCACGACACCGTTGTCGAGTCGCAACTTGCCCGGAAGATTGACGGCGCCGAAGCCGCCGCCGCTGATGGCATCGGCGGACATGGTCGTGCCGGCATATGTGGTGTCGTTAATCAGGATCTTCGCACCCGGCGTGTAGGTGGTCGTCGTGCCGAGGCGCGTCGCGCGATAGAAATACTTGTTGATCAGGACGACCGCCTTCTGGTCGATGGTCGGATCCACGATCCAGGGCGCGACGGAACCGCCGCCTTGCGCGTCGGCCGCAAGACCATTCACGATGCGCGGCGTAAGTCCGATGACCGACGGCAATTGATTGATCGAATTTTTCATGGTGAGGGGAATTTTGTAGGCGGCTGTCCCGTATTCGTCATAGATATCGAGATCGAGAACGAGCGTGGAGATCGGCGATCCCGCCATCGTCCCGCCGATGAAATTGTAGGTCCCCGACGTGGCGTTCGCATAGTAAGTGCCGGTCGCCGCATCAAAGGAATACTGACCGCCGGTCCCGACCAGCTTGAAGTAGCCCATATAGGTGCCGGCCAGGGCATTCTGGACGGAGCCGGACGGGGCGCCCAGATCGAGAATGTTCAGCGTGCCGCCCGATGCTCCGGCTCCGCCGGCCCTGGCGATTATCTTCGCATCGATCGTCGATCCAGCGAGACCTCCGCTCGTCAATGTGATCCGGCCGCCATCGCTGGCCAGCGGCAGCGTCGCATCGCTGCCGCGCGGGCGCATCGGATCGTCGATCACACCGCTGGTGCCGGACACATCGATCACCGCCGAGGAATCGAGCATCAGTCCACCGCTCAGGCTGACAGTACCACCGTCGAGCACATTGCCGCTGCGCAGGCCCGTGAGCGGATCCGTGTAGATCGTCGGTGTGCCTCGCGCGAGAATCTGCGCGGTCGCCGCCAGCTTCACATTGCCACCGTCGAGGGACACCGTACCGCCGGGTGCGATGATCGTGCCGGCAACGACGACGCTCCCCGTCTTCGGCGTGCTGGCATTGTCTTGCGTCAGGGCGATGCTGCCCCGAACGTCCGTCATCAGCGTAGCGCCGGCTTCCACCGTCAGCGTCTTGAACGCCGTGATGCCCAGGCTGGCCGGCTTGCGGACCAGACGCTCCTGCAGATCCAGGACCCGGACGATCCCGATATCGGTCAGCTCGGTGCCGGTCGTAACGGAGATCGGATTGTCGAATGTCAGAAAGACATTCTGCGGCTGTTGATTGACCACGGCGCCGGCCGGAACCGTCGCATTGCCCATCGTGGAGATGGAGACGGCGCGGAAGCCGCGATCCGCGAACAGCGCGTCACGCAGATGGAACGTCGCTGCGTTTGCCGGCGCCGCTCCACCGACCTGCACATCGGCCAGGACACCGATATTGAGCGTGCCGCCCGAGCCAGCGGCGAACCCGCGCAAATCGACGCCGTCGAGGCTCGTGCCTGTGAGATTCGTAAGCCTGATCGCGCCGGCATCTCCCAGCTTCAGCTTCGTCTTTGCGCCAGCGGCGCTGAGTCGGACGCCGCCGGAGACGTCGATGATGGCACCGGATGCGATGGTGACCTCGCCCCTGACGCCCGACTCCACCGCATTGGAATCGACCGCCAATGAGACCGTGCCGCCATTGATCTGGGAAAACGCTGCCGGGCCGCCATCGGCTACGTCGTTGAGCCAGCGACCGCTGACGTCAAGAACCGCTTTTGCGCCCACATCAATCTTGTTGCCGACCTGGATATTGATGGTGCCGCCGGCGATGCGGATGCCGCCATTGACTTCTGCGGTAGTCGGCAGCGCGTTGCTCGGGCTTCCGTGCTGGATCACATTCAGCGTCGCGCCCGGCGTCAGATCGAGACTGGCGCCCTCCGCAAGCTTGAACGCCTTGTTGTAGAAGATGTCGATCTTGCCCACGCCCGATCGGTTGAGGATGCCGTCGGCGATATAGGCCGTCTTGGCGCGTTCCTTGGGATCGCGCGTGAGATCGTAGAAATCGCTCGGCAGCTCGCTATCGACCGTGAAGTTGCTGGCAAGCTTCACCGGATCGTGCGTGATCACGAATGTCGACCCCAGCCACGGTCCCTCCGGAACGCTGCCGCCGCCGAATTGCAGGCTCCCCGCGGTCGCGGGCTTGCCATTCGCGGCCTGACGCGTGCCGGTGATGACATGGCTATCCAGTTCGCCTTCCATGACGAGGCCTGCGCCATCATAGATCGCGATGCTGCCGGCATTGCGGCCTTCGATATAACCCTGTTCGAAACGCCGTTCGTTGTTGCGATCGAACACGGAGCGCCATGTCTCGGTCAGATTGGCGCGCTCATGACGCCGCATGAAGCTGCGGGGAAAGCCGACATATTGCTGATCCGGCATCGCATTGCCGATATCGTAGACGCGGCCGTCGGCGCCGAGCAGCTTGGTCGTGGTGATCCAGCCATCGGCATAGCGCACCGAACCGCCGGAGATGTCGAGCACGGCACCGGCACGCACGATCGTCTCGCCGCCCGCGCGCAGCACGATCTTGCCGCCTACGGTCGATAGTTCGGCCAGCGTCGTCGTGCCGGTCCCGATCCAGCCGCTGACGTCGCCGAGCGGCGTGCCTTCCCATCGTCCGGCCACATACGCGCCGCCCTTGTCCTTGAACCACTGCACACCCGCCATCGGGCCATCGGCGAATGTCCCGCTCACCCGCTTGTCGACATAAACAGTCGCACCACGCAGCCACGAATCGAGATACAGGACGCTGTCGCGCAATTCGTTGATGCGCATCTCCACCTTGACCGTATTGGTCTCCATCGCGAGCGCCACGTCGCGCAGGCCGCCGACGCTGACCAGCGCGTCGGAATCGACATAGATGCGGCTGCCATCGTCGGTCTTGTCCAGCGCGCCCGGGACCGAGCCGGGAACCGTCGGCGGGAGCTTGCTGGCGATCACGGAGATCGTACCGGACGGCACGACCACGGTGGCGCCGGACTGAATGTCGATGAGAGTGCCCCGCAGATTGATCGAGCCTGCGCGATAGCGCGTTTCGACATTGCCCTGTTCGATGCTGCTGGTGTCGGTCAGATCCGGCATCACCGTGGTGAGGCTGCCCGAGCCGAGACTCAGCTTTCCCGTCCCCCATGAAAACAGCCCACGACCGGAGTTGAAATCCGTATGCACGGCCATAATGCCCTGGCTCCAGGCGCTGATATTGATGGAGCCGTCCTGATTGTTGAGCGCGGTCGATGCGATCAGCGTGCCGCTCTGCTCGATCTCGCGGCCCTTGATCGTGATATTGCCGCGCGAGGCCTCCACTGCGCCGGTATTCGAAACGCGATAGCCTACACTGGCGGCACGCGCGTCCATCTCGCCCATCACCGCGACGTAAAGCGGGCTGATATCGGGATTTGTCACCGTCCTGCTCAGGTACAAATAGTGCAGCAGGGATTCCGTCGGCGACGAGACTGCGAAATCGAGGCCGCGCACATCGATGTTCTGGTTGTTCAACTTTGGATCGGCCAGCCAGACATTCTCGCCGGCGCCGAGCAACACCTGCCCGTTGGGCGTACGGATCGTTCCGGCATTGGTGACGCGCGGCGCGAACAGCATCGCCTTGCCGCCGCTATGACTTTCGATCACCGCGCCGGCCTCTACAACAACATCCCCGGGCGTGCGGCCATAGTGGACGATGTTCGACGCCACCGTGTTGGTCGAACTGTCGCCGAAGGTCGGAATGGCATAGTCGAAGCCATCCGCCCAGATCGAGAGGGTGCTGTTGATACCTGCGCGGAACTGCTCGTTGCTCAGGCCGAGCGACGATGCGACGAATGTGTGGGTATTGATCTGGCTTGTGCCGCCGAACACGATGCCGTTCCGGTTGATGACATAGACCTGTCCCTCGGACTTGATGGTGCCGAGAATGCGGCTCGGTGCCAGCGACGGATCGATGACGCGATTGAGCGCGATCCAGTTGGTCCTGTCGGCGCCGCCGGCCGTCTGGTTAAAGTACAAATCGGTCTCGCGACCGACGTTGAACTTGTCCCACGTCAGGATCGCCTTGGCCTCGGTCTGCTTGATTTCGACCTGGCTCCGCCCGCCGGCGGTCGTCTCGGTCGGCAACTTGGCGCCTTGCCACAAGGTCCGATCGACCTTCACACCAGGCGCAACGACGAGGCCTCCCGGAGCCAGTCCGTTCGGCACTGTCGATGCAGCCGACATCGCAGCGGCACGCGCGGCGTCCTGAATGCTGCGCATGTCCTGCATCGCCTTGGACGCGCGGATCATCGCTTGCGACGCCGCTTGCGCGGCTTGAGCTGCCCTTGCCTGCGCGGCCTCCGGACCACCATTGACGAGCCCCATGGCGACCGCGCTTGAACCGCCACCGCCAAGGCTGCGTGCATGCGCATTCCCGTGCGCCGTAGCCAGCAAGGCGATCAGGCTCGCGCCGGCCAGCAATGCGTTGGTCCGAAAACCTCGACGTGAGCGATTCAGACGGATGTACTGGACGGACATGCGAACGCCTTCTCGGTGACGACTTCAACAGGCAGAGATCGCAGTTTCTGCGATCCCTCTACGCCCGGGATGAACGACGCCCGCGACGACCGAACAACTTTTTTACTTTTGCGAGGATTCTTTTGACGGCGAAGTCGTCGCTCGCAGCCGACGACGGCTCATCATGTCAGGAGTACGATACCGCCGGGCAATTGGCGGGCTTTCGCTCCGAAAATATGCACGATCTGCACGATAATTTTGTCGGTCTCATCGACCTTGAGCCGCGCATTGAGCAGGCGTCGCCCGATCTCGCCGTTCATCAGAATGATACGTCCCGGCCGATAGCGATTGACCTCAGCGATCACGCGATCCACCGGCACCGCGTCGAATGTGAGCACGCCGCGTTGCCACGCGGTCACGCTGTCACGATCGACGGCATCCACGGCTCCCATGCCGCCACCGCCATAGCTGACCTGCTGACCGCCGCCCAGCGACATTGACTGACCATTGCGCTCAACGCTCAGCCGCCCTCTCAGGCAACTGATCGACGCCTGCACCCCGTCGCATCGCAGATTGAATTCGGCATCGGCGGCGGTCACGCGCCCGCCGGCGGCAATAACCGTGAATGGCGGCGCAGAGACGCCGGTCGAGATCGCCGCCTCGCCGGTCAGAAGCTCGATCTGCGTGGCGGCAGATGATTGTTGGCGCAAGGCGATGCTCGTGCGGGTGTTGAGATCGAGCGAGACATTCTCGACCAGCACAACCTGACGTCGCTCGCCGGCACCGGTCCGGACATCCGCCATCAGCTCCGTATATGATGGCCACAGGTCGAGCGGAGGACGCACCGCAACATAGGCAGCCGAGGCGGCCGCAGCCGCCATCAGGCCGCCGATCACCATACGTCGGCTCGGCACTGCGGGCTTGCGCGCCATCTGGATGATGGCGGCTGCGCCAGAGTCGTGGCGACTCTCGTTAGCGATAGGGCCGAGCGACTGCCAGACACGGCGAGCCTCGGCATAAGCATTTTTGTGCTCCGGGCTCTGCCGGTACCACATCTTCATCGCATCGACGTCGGCCGACATCATATCACCCGCCATGAACCGCGCGATCCACTCATAGGCTTCGCGCCTGATGGGATCGAGATCCGCTGGGTTCTCATCGACAATAGCGGGGATCATCGGCTTTGGCTCATTCTGCGTCGTCATGGCTGCTCTCGCGCGCCGCCGGCTCCGACGGTACTCCCAATGATGCTTCGCCGGCGTTCGGACCGAACCTCTGAATGACGTTGCGCCTGATCTTCGCTCCGCAGATCAGCAGTGCTGCCTTCAGCTCCTTCTCGACGAAACGCTGAGAAATCTGCAATTCATCGGCGATATCACGCAGTTTTCGCCCCTCGAGGCGCGAGGCAAACAGAATAAAGCGGCGCCGCGCGCTGAGCTCGTCGAATGCAATCTTGAGCGCTTCGAGTTCCTGCCGCCCCTCCAGGCCGCGCAGCGGATCGGGGGCTTCATCGACAAAGCCGAGCGCCTCGTCCAGATCGGACAGGCTGGTCAGCCGACGCTCGCGGCGAAACCGCATCCGTGCAATATTCGTGGCAATCGTGAGAAGATAGCGCCTCGGACTGTCTATGACGCTCAGCCGTATCGGACGCTCCAGGTGCAGATAGGTCTCCTGCAAGACCTCACGCGCGGCGTCTTCAGAGCCCAGCCGGTGCGTCAACTGCCGCCGCAGGTCGTCATACTCGCCAACCAGCATTTGCCGCAGCACGGCCACGTCCGCTGCACTACTCATGTACGGCCGATTGCGATTGCGGCAACGTTGGCGACTGACACGCCGCCGAGCGTTGCGTCTTCTTTGGCATCAACATCAGATTGATCGGCTGCGGCATCGCGGCTGGCGGCCGCTCGCCGGTCGCGACCCGCGCGAGCGTCGCCAGATAGACGCGGTCGCGCGCATCGGACCCCGTGCTCGACAACAAATCAGCATGCTGCACGCCGCCGGCCGGCGATATCCAAAGGCGCGCAAGTAGCTCATCGGGATCGCCGGCGACAATCGGCACATGGCACAGCGTCTGATCGAGACTGGCCTGAACCAGCGCAAGATAGGACGAAAATTGCGCGACTCCGAGCTTTGCAAGCTTCAGCTCGGCGGCGTCATGACCCTTCGTGGCGGGCGACAAGATGGTGATGGTTCCGTGTTCGAACGAGGCGCTCGATAGGCCGGTGCCTTGCAACATCACCCGCATCGCCGCTTCGGGCGCGAAGGTGCCATGCACGGGAAACGAACGTTTCCCCGAAATGATGCTGCTTTCGTAGAACAATTCGATCTGGGCGGTGGTGGAAAAAGCTCTCAATGCTGCGCCCAGGTGCTGTGACGGAATAACGAACATCATCTGCGACGAATGGTCATCCTGCTGTTGTCCTGCGACTTGCGTCGCTTCAGTCCGGCTCTGGGCCATCACCGGCGCGCTGGCAACGACGAGCACGAGATCGGGCAGGACCGCAAGGCCGATGCGAAACCAGGACCCGATCGACAAAAGCGATCCCGGCCTCAAACGTCCGGCCCTCCCATCGTTAAGATCGTTAGATGTGACACTGATCTATTCACGGTATGTGACAGAGACATGTCACCGTCTCTTAGCCGAGTCCGATAGCTTGCGACTCGCGCTGGTCTGGTACCGGGCCTCACTGACACCGAGAAGACTTGCGAACGCGGCTCCGTCGATCTGGCAGCGGTGTCGGTTCGAAATCGACAATAGGACGTTCAACGTCCGCTTCGCGCCGATCATAAAAATGGATCCTTGCAAGCTCTAGGGTCGCGCCTCGATCGCCTCCCGACGTCCTGTGTGTACCGAAAACTTAAGCTCGGGCGTAGTGGTGATGAAATCCGCCCAGGATGGCGCGTGAACTGATCGCACCGGTTCGCTGAACCGGGCGAGAAATCGGCGCGTCCTTGTTCAAGG
>NZ_JCAMOR010000067.1:0-43937 GCF_059512385.1 Bradyrhizobium sp. Crot121
GCGAGCGACGGCGGCTCCGAGGGGATGGCTTGGCCGGACCCCATGATCAATTTTGCTGAACTTGACGCACAGAACTTCAAGCTCGGTCGACTGAGCGAGGCGCGTGAAACAGTAGCGCATCTGCTCCGGCTGGAGCCCGGCTTGACGATTTCGACCCTCCGCCGACGCATGCCCATTTTTGACGCGAAGCTGATGAACACTTTTCTGGATGGCCTACGCAAGGCGGGGCTGCCGAAATGACGGTCAACTGCGTCGGCATGTGGCTCTCGGTGCTGTTCCGGTTTTAGCCCTAATGCGAAGTCCGCGCAGGTTCTGAAATGGTCTGCTTATCGAGGTAGAGCGGAAGTGACTGGTCGACCTTCCAAGCGGCGCTTTTGACCCACAACGGACATGCGTCACGTAGAATTCCCGCCCTTTAGGGTCCTGTTGAACTGAAATATTTGAGTCGTCTGATGCTATGCACTGGCATCCGGCCCTCGATAGGTGCCGAGAAGCCTATCCCAGAAGAAGTGGATCACGGCAAAATTTTTGTTCGCGTGCCGGTGATGAATGAAGTGCAGCTCCTGCATCCGTCTGAACCACGCAAATCGCTGAAGCCGCGATCCCTCACGTGGTATTCTTTATCAAAAAAGACGTGCGCATAAAACGATGCCGCGCTTCCAATGACCATCGTCACAAAAAGACCGAGCGGCAGCAGGAAATAAGCGCATCCGCCGACGAGAAACAAAGGGATAAAGAAAAACGGTGTGTTGTTGCCCTCGTCACCGAGGTAGGTTCGTGAGACGAGATGATCTTTGGAATAATAGGTGTGATGGAAGTCGATGTGAGTATGAAAGAATCGGCCGCCCATGGGATGGTGGCCGAGTTTATAATGCATCACCGTCTGCGCAAATGACATAATCAAATGCGTAGCGATGGCGGTCAGGAGAAAGAGCGGGACGTTAAGAAGTAGCCACGATGTCATTGAAGCAGCGGCCTCCCGTCGTCCCTAAAGCTATTATAACGCACTTTACCTGCGATTGGCGCATGGGACGGCGCTCGTAGTCAGCTATTTTTAGGCCCTTACGCAAAGCGTCGTAACCCCCCGCTCCTGGCGGTTCAATCCGGCCGTCGTTTACGCCTCTACACGGGGCGCAGCTCGGGATCTGGCACCTTTGAGACATGCCGACCGGCTCCTGGATTGTCCGCTTATTGGGGGAAGACCGGAAGTCACCGGCGCACGGTCAAAGTGACGCGATGGTGAGAGGGACGGGTGTCGAGCGCACGCATCTATGCTGGCTTTCGCTGAGGGGCAGATACCGACCAACGTATGACCAGGCGGTGCCGGGTCATCAGTGCTTGCAGCTAATAGTCCCGCAGAGCGGCGTAACGCCCGCCGGCCTTTCTCTTTTGAGGATGCGATGACGTTCAGCATTCATGCGAGGCGAGGACGGGAAACCTCGTTGCGAGCCACGTCAGTCCAATGCTGGCGGTTGCGAAAGCTCGCACCTAGTTAGGGCCGGATGGCAGGTGCAGATCACCGACGAGTACGGCAAGATATTTCAGCCTAACAGGTTCGAGGAGCTACTCAGATTTGACCGAAAGGCTCCCATCAGGTTTTGAGCTTCCGCGCTGCTTCGGCGTCGCGAGCCAATCGCTCCGCCTTTAACCGCTCGCGGATTGCATGGAACGCCTTTTGCGTGCGTTCATACTCGGCCATCGCTACCTTGACGTCCGCCTCCTTGAAGGCCTTTCGTGCCTTACGCACGGCAGCGGTGGGCACCTGACGTTCGTATGTGTAATCCCTCATTTCCTCCTCCTTTTGCGTTTGCTCACTACGCAATTTTTTGTCGGCGGGTCGAAAGTCGCATCGGAGTTTCCCAGGAATTCGAGGCCTAATTTGCCCTTTTGTGTTACGTCGGCGAGTGCAAATCGCCTTGAAGCCAGCGTCCAAGAGCCTTGGACTTCATAGGATCTTCATACGCGGCCAGGGCCGTAACTACGTGATTGCAGACAGCACATTTAAACGTATGCAAGTCGACGCCTGGGCGTGCTGGCTCGATGCTGGTAAGCATCATCTCGGCCTTGCACTTCGGACAGGCGGGGCGCCCAAATGCAACCGGCGGAATGGCGGACGACATGCGTTGAGATTGGGGCATATGATGCCTCCCCTCGAATAGGCGGGAGCGCAACACTCTCTGTCACCGGTGGATGCCCGTTGGCGCGACGGTGATCGAGCTATGTGGATCCCGATCGAACCAAATAGCCAGTTAATTCGTGTTCGGTTGCCCGAATTAGTGGTTACAGAGCGATTCAAGGGCCAAAACAGGAGCCTGCGCGCCATCCGCGGTGCGATCAGGACGCTAAAGATTTCAGATTGGGACGGAACGATTCACCTTGGGCTGGTCTTGATCCTCAGCAATCGGCGATTCTATCTTCGAAAGCCAAGCCACCGACCGGTCGACATTTTGCCCAATGCCCGGCGGGAGGTCTCAAACGGCCTCAGATGTGCGCACACTGAGGCCGTTTTGCTTTGTTCGATGACCCATCTGCGACATTGGGCAGCACTCAAGAAAGTGCACGATCTCACTTGATCGGCGGAATGGTTCGCCCAGGCGGCGATGTCCTGAGCCTACGCGCTTATGTTCAACTGCCGCAGCACGTCAGCGATGAGTTGCTTCACGTCCTGATGGCCACCGTTGTTGAAGGGTGATGCGCGTGCCTTGTCCGTCGGGCAGTGGTGTGGCGGTCACGATCCTATCCGTGTTGATGACGATGGGCTGATCGTCCGGTTGCGTGAACTGCACGAATGCCATGAGAGATCGACCTGCCTGTTGGGCGCGCGAGCCGCGCGCGGCGCCCCGAAACCCGCGACGCGCGGGCGTCAAGGTCAAGCCTATGTACCGAAAACGTTAAAGGCGAGGCGCTTCAAATGGCTTGCGGCGTTTGTACCTCCACCCGATGCGCCGCCTCGCTTCCTGGTGAGGGCAGCACTCATCTACGCGGTTGCGGAATGACCGGTGTTGGCCCTTTGCGTCGATCTGCCGCGAGCGCTGCAACGTCCGATGTGGAAGGTAGACCGGACTACGTCGAGCTCCTTTATAAGCCGAGGGTTTGACGTCGCGGGTTGAGACGCGGTTCAAAGCAATGCGCGACAGGGGCGGCTAAACTCAGACCGTTGAAGTGCACTTCCGTTAATGGCCCTAAAGGCGACATACCTCGCCGCCTCCAGTCGCATCCGTCGGTTTCCCGAGCCGTTCATCTACCGATCTTTCCGCAGTTGGCGGCGTCTTTCGTTTGGAATGCCACTTCCTGCCTTGAAAAGGGCATAGCGGCACGTCCAAGCTAAAGGTCGGTTCTTAGAGGTAAGGCAGCCTTCGTCACTCAGCCCGACCGCCTTGTGGCAAAAGAAAAGGCCGCCCGGAGGCGGCGAGTTCCTGGTCTTCCCTCTTGTGCTTATTTTTTGAGGGCGCCAGCGGCGTCCCGCGCTGCATCCTTCACATCTCCGGCGGCGTTGTGTGCGGATCCCTTCGCCTTGTCGATCTTGCCTTCGGTTTCCATCTCCTTGTCGCCAGTGAGCTTACCGGCACCTTCTTTGATGGCGCCTTTTGCCTTGTCGGCAGCGCCCTTCACATGTTCGCGATCCATGGCCGTGTTCCTTTTGCTGTGCGGAAGACCAGCACAACGAAAGAGTTACGCAGTGGTTCCTCGGAGAACAAGCACGGGTCCGGCCCTGCACACGAAGACTTCTGAATTGGGCCCTTGGCTGCCATCGCGAACGCGAGGAGTAGGTCAGCTACCGGGTCGAAAGCGGTCCAAGATGTGCTGGTCCGCCAATTCCGAATCTGACCCAACTGAGACATCAAGCCTGATCGCGCGTTTGAGGCTCCTTGGTGCTATTGGTCCATCGCTGGCCAAACAAGTCCGAGGAGCGGCTTGCCGCCGAAACGAATTCTGACCGCTTCCAACAACCCATCATTGTGCCTTAGGATGCTTTCGCGGTCGTATTCTGGCCGATGGTCTCAACCAACCGGGGAAATCAAATGAAGTGGATTTCATTAAGTCTTTTAGCGCCGATAGCTCTGGCAATCTTTGCTCTTTCGATTTCAGCACCAATGCTTTCGTCTAGCTCATACGCGAGCAAAATGGACGGCAAGTTCTATGGGTGCTCTGATCGCGTTTGCAGGGGCATCAATTCGCCCAACTACGGCAAGAAGAGCGACAAGAAGCCGACGCCGCGCTGAACGGGACCCTCGGCACTGCCGGGCGGCCACCACAAATAGTTGGGCTGCCGCTTGGCTGCTTTGGATCGATCCGTGTCGGCCATCGCTCCTATGTTGCGCACAGCTCGAAAAGCCGAGATCACGTCTTAAATCGATCTCGCTTTCCGATCGTGTGATCGAACGAGTGTCGGCTTCCGAAACTGGCCCTTGGCTGCCATCGCGACCGCCGAAGAGTAGGTCAGCTAACGGGCGGAAATCGGCCCAAAATGCGCTGGCCCGCCAATTCCGAATCTGACCCCAGAACTGACCTCGAACGTCAAGGAAGTTGATCAATTTAATGCGCCGCACATACTCTGAACAATTCATCACCACTGGCGCTGGCTGGCACTTCTGATACTCTTTGCCTCGGCGACTGCAATGCCAAATCTTCCACTATGGATGGGGTTGCTGGCATGTCGGTGCGTTACCTACGCCGTTCGCCAATCGCGGCCGTAATTCTGCTGCCCTTGCTTGCCAATCAGCCACTGACGTTCGCTCGCGGCAGTCCCGTAGGGCACGAAGATCCCTGGAATTCGGAACGTATCGATCGTTTGCCGCCCGAGGTTCGAAGTGCCATCACCCGCATGTGCGGGAATGCGACGGCCGCTCATTACTTTGCAACCTTTTTCGACAATTCACGGCTGATCAAGCTGCACTTCGAACATCTGCATTGTGACAAGCAGGCACGGTTTTGCACCGGTACCAGTTGCCTGCGACAGGAGTTCATCTCTACGGGTAAACATTACCGGCTCCAGAGAAGTTATTACGGCCACGACGACGACTGATCGCAATCGTCATTTGCGTCACCTCGGGAGGTGGCATTTCCCGGAAATCCATTGAGTAGCGGATTTCTACTCAGCGTTCGATGCCCCCCACTGCCGGAAGCCCGCTTTGGCGACTGCCTTGCGGTGATCATTCCCAGCTAGGCCCTAGAATATACGGCCTCACGCCACCCGCTCTCAGTCCGAGACACGCGATCTCCTCATCGGTAAGGCGTCGCCGCGCGATTCTCTTGTCTTCGCGCACGAGACCCGGAAAGCGCAGGATCGCCTCTTCCGCCTCACCGGCGTCGTGTGTTCCAACAGCGAAGAACCTGGGATCGGATTCGCGTTCTCCGACCAAGTGAACCTCGACAAGCCAGCCGCAGTTCGCGAGTTCCGCAGCATTCGGGGGCCCGGTCTCGGCGCCGATACCGGGCAAGCCACCGGCCATTGCTGCGCCACCTCTGCCACTCATCTTGAGAGTCTTCCGGCTGTGAGCGATAGTTCTCCTTTCGGCCTTTCGGCTCAAAACTTCAGGTTCGCGAACGCGCGCACGCCGATGTCCGGTAGCAGCACCTGGTCCTTGGTGTAGGAGACGGAGTTGCGGATGTTCTCGTTGAGCAGATTGTTGCCGACGAGACCGATCGCCATCTCGCGCTTTGGCTTCGATCTCTTCGGTAATCCGATCTGTGACGTCAAGACCACTTTAGGGTTGGCCGTATGTCTGATTCCAAGTTCGAAATGGACATGCTCGGCGGCCGAGGCAAAGTCGCATTTTGACCCAAGAGACATCGATTGCTTGAAGTGCTACGTACCAGCCGAGGATACGGGAGCCAGTTGCTTGTGAGGTCACCGATAGCTGCCGACGCTTTGAGCCTGTTGCCGTTTCTTGCCGCCAGTCGCGCCTATGACAAGGCGCAGCATCGGCAAAGGCTTTGCGCACGCAAAGCCCGCTGCCCGGAGGCCTTCCGCCTCCGGGCTTTTTATTCTTGGCATCGCTAGTTTCGGTGCTCGACGAGACTTGGCGCTATTGCGTCTTTATGGTCCCGTTCGCGTTGAAGTCGCTCTTCCGATCATACCCCGACTCGCGCAGATTTTTCATGTACTGCGCGTGGTCCTTGCTGCTCACACCGCCCGGAGCCATGGCGTAGGAATTAGCCGGGTAATAGCCGTAGGAATTGGCCGGCCGGAATGGTGCCGTTGCAATGGCGCCTGCGGTATTGACCGCGCCAGCAGCGATGGCGCCGGCCGTTCCAATCGCTGCGCCGGCTGCATCGGCCGGCCAGAGGCCTGAACGCGCATAACTCGGACCATAATAGCCGTTGTTGTAAGCGTTGTAAGCGTTGTAAGCGCGGTTGGTCATGGCTTCGCGTTGGGCGGCCCTGGTCGCGCCGTAGGCGGAACCATAGTGAGGCCGGTGGCTATTCCGGTAGCTTTGATGAGTCCATGCCGAAGCGGCAGAAGTGGAGACAGTGAGGATAGCAAGACCAACAAGAATGCTTTTCTTCATGCTCAGCTCCTCTGAAGCGACGCATCATTCGCGCTAAACCGCCTCAGAACGAGTTCGTTCCGACCGCTCTAAAAAGTTTAGGTCCGGCTTGGTACCTATTTGATTCTCATGTCGGGATTTTTAGGGCCCAAATACTCGGACCCGCCGTTCCCTCGGCAGGATCACGCTTGAGGCCACCCCAGTGTCGGCCTCTCAGCGCGTCGCCGCGATGTCGCCTACTGGGCCCATATGCGAAGTCCACCGCGGCTTTCAAACTGTCAGCTTCCGGAGGTAAAGCGGAAACGTAGGCCGCAACTGAGACATACCGATCCCCGGCTCCCCGGCGGGCCCCGGTCAGGTCGTTTTGGGCAGATCGCCGATTGCGCTCATGCGGCCGATGGGTAGTCCTTGGCGTCCTCAGGCTAACTGCAGAGGCCCATGATCATCGCAATGATCACCGTGTGGATGGTGCAACCTGCCGTCTACGAGGTAATCGACATGGTCTCCATGCGGCACCTGTTCATGTCCGCAGCCTGGACCGTGAGTATGTGAGCAGTGGACGTGAGGGGTGCAGTTCACGGGATTTGCCGCATCGATCGCGATGACATGTTCGTCCACATGATCCTCGTGCATATGGTGAAGATGACCATCGTGAAGATAGTCCACATGGCCGTCATGGCGAACCGCAGTGTGTCCGCAATTCGAGCCATGGCGATGAGGGTGGTTCTCATGGTGTTTCTCGTTGCAAGTGGCCATCAGCATGCTCCATATGCATGTGGTTCCCAGCCCACTTAAAATGGTGCGAAAGGCAACGCCGCCAAGGGCGCAAAAGTCGAAAGTCGATCCGACACGTAATGTTAAATGTTACCGCCCCGTACGACCGCAGCTCCACATATCGAAATGAGTTGACGCATTAAGCGGTTCGCACTTCGGGTTTCGTCTTATGTCGCCTGTTGGCCCATCTCGTCAAAAGTGGCATGTCCGCTTTTGCGCCGCTCTTCGGGGGTAAGCCGACGTGATCATTTATGGGTACACAGCCCAAAAACGCAAAAAAGACCCCGCCGGCCCACTGGACCGACGGGGTGAAAGGTCCCTTTCGGGGAGCCTCGACAAAGGGCTGTTCTGAGACCCTTCTAATATGATGATCTGATCCTGCCGCGAGGCGGTGTCAGCCCGTGCGCTTCGATGAAGTGCTTCAGGCTATCGTTCGCCTGCTGCAGATTGCGCACGTCGCCCTCAAGCAAGGTGATGTGCTCACCCTGTTGCTTGATGATCTCGCGCAGCTGATTGCGCTCGTCCTGCAGGTCGGTGATCAGCTTGTTGAAGCCATCGTTCAACATCGCCTGCACGTCCGCCCTCGCCTTGGGCCGGCCGGCAAAGTACATGAACGCCCCGGAAATGATGGTGACGGTGACCGTGGCCACGGCCGTCCCGAGCGAGGACAGGGCATTAGAAGTATCCATTATTGCTGGTCTCGGGCGGGTTATTGCGGTGGCGACCCACCTTCGAGTCCTTCATGGACTGCTCATGCTCCTCGTGCAGACGAGACCGGCGAACCCGCACCTCGGTGTCGATGTCGCCTTTGATCTGATACACGAGGCTCGATTGCGCGTAGCGCACCACCAGCACCGCGCTGATGGCCGCAATCGTGATCACGGCTGCCACCATAAATAGGGTCGGCTTGTCGATATAAAATGCAATCAAGTTTCTGATTCCGACAGTGAGGTGCCGCGGGCTTCTCCCAATGTCAGCACCGCTGTCAGAGCAGATACGATCGCCATGGCCGCCGAGATCGCCACGTCGAGTCTGTAGACGCCGCTGAACATGGTCAACACCTCCGAGGCATGAGAGAGACCGCACAAAAAGATGAAGGCACCATATAGGCCCCGTGCCAGCGCCGAGAACTCAACCGTGCGGGTCCGGTGGTAGAGCAGCGACAAGCCGATGGCGAAGTAGGATCCGGCGGTCACAAGGTCGGCCGAGACCGACAGAAAAACGATCACCGGATCGTTGGTCAGGCAGATCGCGTGCTGACTGTAGCGGTCCGCTCCGAGCGCATCGGCGAGTTGTACCCAAAAACCCATCAATAGACCTCCACGTCGAACGCTGCGAGGTCATCAAGCTGCTGGCGGGTCGCGCAGTTGCTCTCGATGCTGGCGGTGAAGCGCCAGCGACCCGGATGCACGGCATCGGGCAGCTGAATGCTTACGGCAACGTCGTCTCGCGAAACGCCGGGAAGCACCACCGGACGGCGGAAGGTCACGGTTGCTGGCGGATCGCTGTCGAGCAGGACCATCACCTGGACCACCTGGCCGGGGCAGCTTTCCCGCGCCTCTATATCGATCGTATAGGTGATGCTTCCGTGAACCGGCACGCGGGTCGAGCCGACACGAAGATTGGATGCCACCCAAACCGGGCCGCTGCCGGCAAAGGCGAGGAGAATGAGATAGCCGGCATCAAGAGAGAGCGCGATCAGCGCCACCGTGTTCCAGATCGCGAACAGCACGCGCTTGATCACCCTTTTCCTGCTTGTCACCACTTAAACCACCCACCACCGTCTTTCGCCCTGGCTTCGGCTTCGCGCTGCTTCTGCTTCTCCTTCTCCTCCTGCAGCTTCCTGTTCATGATCTTGTGCATCTCGACCCCACCGGCCAGGAAGGCGCCGACGATGACGAGCACCCCGCCGAGTGCCGCCCTGATCCACTTGAACGGGGCGAAGTAGCTGATGACGATGCACGCGATCAAGATCAGGAGCGCGATGCCGAACCAGTAGACCAAAGGATCGAACAGCCACTCGAAGGACGCGGTGAAGCGATCCTCGATGCTGGTGATGATGTCGTTGATCATGTCAGAACTCGGAAGTCGCCCGCCCTGCATTGTCGCCGACCGCGATTACCGCTTCCTTTGGCGCCGGCGCGGACTTCGGCCAGTAGTAGCCGACGATCCTGCTGCGATCATGGATCGACCGCTTGACCTGATCGTCCTCATTGGCGCCGATGCCGCGCACGCCGCTTGAGTTCTCGCCGTCGTACAGGAACACATGCCCCTGACCTGAACTCTTGGAGCCGCGCCACATCGTCACGATGCAGCCCAGCGCCGGGAGCTTGAGCTTGGTGAACTCGGGATGGGTCTCGAAACTCCTCGCGGCAGCTGACTTCGTGCCCTTGAAGCCGGAGGTCTCCAGGCAGTAGTTGGCGAAGATCGCGCACCACGGATCGCCCTCCTGACCGCAATGCGCGCCCTTGATGAAGGTCTCGAGTCCACGGTTCTCGCCGGTCTCGTGCCAGCCGATCCACTTCTCGGCCTGCGCGTACCAAGCGGGCTTGGTCGCGGTGGCGGGCGGCTGGTTGAGCGGCGGGTCGAGGGTGCCGAGCCGCTTGCCCTTGTTCAACTCCATCACCGTCAGGTCGCCGACCTCACCGTCCGGATCGAGGTTGCAGGCGGTCTGAAACTTCCGCACCGCTGCCTGACAGACCGGGCCAAAGATGCCGTCGACCACGACATCGTTGTAGCCCAGCGCAATGAGCCGCCGCTGCACCGCTTTGACGTCATCGCCGCTGGAGCCGAACTTGATGACCCGCGTGAGCTTCAGCGGCGGCTCGGCTGCGGCCGCGGCCTTCGGGAGGAAGTAGGAGCCGATGGCCGACAGAATCGTCTGCAGCACGGAAGGATGCGAGGACGGCGGCGGGACTGTCGCCGGTGCCGGGGCCGCCTGCGGTTTGCCGGCAGCGTGGTTGCGCGCCAGATCGAAGCCGAACCGGATCTGCTCGTCCGACCACGGCAGCGTTCGTCCCGCCTCGTAGCGGAACATCGCCTTGGCGAAGCCCAGGAGCACATCGTCATCGCCATAGAGCTTGATCTCGGTCGACGTCGGCAACTTGGTCCAGACACGGACTTGCGCGAGATACCTCGAATAGTCCTGCCCGCCGCCATAGCGGTTGATGATTTGCGCCATGGTGACGACGTTCGAGGAGCGGTAGCGCCGCATCAACTCCCACCACATCGCCACACCCTCCTCGGGCGAGGCCACGATGGTCGAGCGATTGCCGGGGGTGGTTTCCTTCTCGCCGACATAGCCGGGATAGGAGTGCTGCCACGATGCGCCGTTGATCGCGCCGGGATTGTTGAAGCGGATGGTCACCGGCAGCGACTTGTCGTCCGGATTGGCCGAGAAGTAGCCGCCTGTCAGGCTGCGAAATCGATCCGCCATCGTTCAAGCCCCCTGTCCGGGATTGGGCTGGTTGGGAAGGCTTCTCAGGCGCGACACCACGGTCAGCCCCATGATCGCGGCGACCACGAAGCCGACCCACTCCGCCGGCAGCATGGTCACCCAGGCTTTGACGTCTGGGAGGTTGAGTGCTTCAGCGAGATAGGAAATGCCCGCGAGGATCGAGGCACCGAGCGCGACGATCATGCTCCAGAGCACGGTGGCGCTATACTTGGCGGTGGCGAGCAGGCGATCCCACACCGAGCCCTCGGCAAGGTAGTAGTATTTCACCATGCGATAGAGGATCAGAAGCGCAACGGTCGTAAGGAAGACAAAGATGGCTGTTTTCATCGACGGTGCTCCCGCGTGAACGACGTTCGGTTTTGGGTTTTTGAGGAAAGCGGCTAGGGCGAGGTCGGAGGGTTGCTGACCTCTGGCGGAAACTGCGGCTCAACCGGGGTCATGTCGCCCCACAATTCGGACGGGAAATCGCGAAGCTGCTGCTTGACCATCTGCTCCGGGGTCTTGCTGCTCCACGACCAGTAATCGTCGCTGATCAACTGCGGACGTTTGAGATTGCAGCGCGTGGTGTAGCCGCCACCACGGGTGTAGTTGTGCTCGGCTTCCGAGATCGCGTAGCGGCCATCGACGCCGGGCCGCGCCCCCGAGATCACGACATTGCCGTTGGGTTGGGCCGCCGGCTCACCGTTGATGATGACCCATCCGGTGCCGCGGCTCTCCTGGCTGTCGGCGGCCATCCCTTCATTGTACTGCTGACCGGCCTGCTCATTGGGTGCAGCGCCGTGCATCATCGCAACAGCGGTGGCGCTGCCGAACGGCACAGATCCGCCGATGCTTTTCGTGACCGACTTCCACATCCCGTTCCAGATGTCGAAGAAGCGCTGCTTGGCGCCGGCCCATTGCGGGCGGCCGGAGAATGGCTTGATGCGCCACGAGATCAGGTTGACGCCCCAGACCGCCTCCACGGTGGGGGCAAGATCGCCGTTCGGCAGTTGCTCGCGCGGGCCGATCAGCGCGCTGTTGCCGATGATCTTGAAGCTGAGCCCCAGTTCAGTGGCGATCCTCTGGCCGAGCGACATCGGGCTCTCATTGTCCTGAATCCAGAACTTGCGCTTGATGTCGTCGACGCCGTAGGCATACAGCGTCAGCCCGTTTTTCTGCATGACGTTGCCGAGGAAGTCCTTGAGGCTGACGTCCTGGCCGTCGCCGTCAGGCGAATCCCCCTGCCCGACCGTCATCAGGGATGGCGCCTTGGCGTCTCCCTTCTCGTTGTAGGAGATGCACTCGACCCAAAGCCTGCGGCCGCCGCCGGCGCGCGCAAAGCCGCTCTCGACCGACTTGACGATGCCGCCGAACACCATCTGATAGCCCGAGGCCTGATACGGCACTTCCTTGATCGGCGAGCCGTCGACATACTGGTCAGGAATGATGAGCTTGTAGATGCGCTCGACATGCTGGTTGAGCGGCAAAGACGGGCCACTGCCGGCCCAGCCCATGTAGATTTTCACCGGCTCGTCGTCGCGCGGGATCGGTAACTCCGCGTTGCGATCGTCGAGTTCGATGTTCGCGGTGTCTGGTCCCCAATCCTTAAGCAACACCTGCACCGAGATCAGGTACGGCGCCATCGCATCCGTGATGTCCATGCCGGCGATCACGATCTTGACGTTAGCTCGGCGGCGATAGGTCGGCGCGAGCGCCGGCTGCCACTGCTGCGGCATGAGTCGTCCCTTAAGATCGATGCTTTCAGATGATCGGCGTCACGTTGCGAATCTGCTGCGGCTGCGGACGCCCGCGCAGAATGTCGCTGTCGATCGGGATGCGCACCTGCGTGCCGACCGGCAGGAATGGCGATTGCTTGTGCAGCCTCGCCAAATGCGGGTTGGCATCGAGCAGCTTTTCAACGATCCCATAGGCTGGCGTCTTGTAGCGCCGCCACACCAGAAGGTCGGCGGTGACGAAATCTCCCGTCACCGTCACCAGTTCGTAGGATGTCACCGCCATTTAGTTCGTCGCAAAGAAAGTGGTATCGCGATAGAACGTATCGGCCGACGGCACCGGCACCCGTTGAAAACGCGCATCGAACTCGATCTGCCGACCGATGCCGTAGCGATCGAGCGACGAATGACCGCGCGACAGATGCTCGATCACGTACCAGCCGAGATTGAGGCCGTCGCCGCGCATCAGGATGTTGGACTTGCCGTAGCGGCGCATCTCGTCGAGCACGTCGAGATGGCCCATGCCCGAACCCTGCTTCAGGCCGGTGGTGGCAAAGAAGTGCGGGAACACCCGGCCGCGCATCTCGATTTCCTCGTCGCCCTCGCCGACCCACTCGCGGAAGATCGGAGCGCCTGCAATCTCCTTGCGCGACCAGTCAGTCGCGGTCGAGTGCATCACTTCCGAGACGTTGAACGGCCACACCTGCCACTGGATCAGGCCGAACTGATACAGCGTCGTGTTCATGCGGCACCGATGTCGTTGTAGGAATTATACGCGGCTTCCCGGACCTCGCGATTGACCTCGCGGCGCATCGAGGCGCGGCGGAACTGGTTGTCCTGGCCGCGGTCCAGCTGGGCGCGAATGGTGATCGGCTTCTCGAGTTCGGCGCGCTGATCCTTGATCTTCTGCAAATCGGCATTCAGTTCAGCCGGGGGTTCAGTCGGCATCTCCGGACGCTGGGTCAGCGCAGGCTGGTTCAAACCGTCGCTGGCAGGCGCCCTCGCATTCTGCTCTTCGGCGAAGCGCGCGGAGTCCTGATAGGTGAACTGCCGGCCGCGGCGCGATCCTTTCCAGAAATTGTAGATTTCGCGCCGGCTCATGCCGGGGAAGAACACGCGGCCCGGACCGTTCGCATTTGGATCGCCGAACGTCCCCTGATCGGTGCGGCCCTGGATGATGTTGCTGCCGCCGAGAACCCTTGCGATCTCTCGGTCATAGCGCTGGCGCATCGCCGGCGTGATGGCGGTGCGCTGCGCCTTACCGGTATTGATCGGGCCGTAGAAGCCGCTGCGCAGTTCGTCGCTGATGCTGTAGCCCGGCACCTTCTTCCTGATCATGGCCACGCGGTTGAACAGCGCCTCGACGGTCGCGGAGCCGCCGCCCTCGGTGGCCATCATCTGGTACATCAAGTGCTTGGTGGCGGGATCGCGCTCGACGTCGGCCCACAGCGGCGCGCGCTGCTCGGCCAGGCTGGCATTCCCGCCGACGTCACCGCCGACATCGCCGCCAATCCCGAGATCGCTGCTGCCAGCCGCGCTGCTGCCACCGGCGCCGCGACGCCGTAATGCGCGCGGCACCTGCCCGCCAACGCTTTCGCCGCCGCGCGCGCCGCCCGGGATGCCGCCATCCGGCGGGTTATAGCCGCCGCCCGGCCGCGAACCCGGACCACCACCGCCACCGTAGCCGCCTGTCAGACTGGCGCCACCGCCGCCTCTACCCTCATTCTCCTGCTCCTGCTTGCGCATCATGTCGCGAATCTGGGTCAGGACCGCGAGCGAGCGTTCGGTGTTGAGTTCGACGTCGCCCAGGGTGCGCGTGGTGGAGACCGCATCCAGCGGCGTGATCTGTCCCGAGGTGGATGGGGTGAACAGTTCAATACCGTGCTCGCCGACCTGATAAGTCTGGCCGCGGTTGACCGGGCCGCCGGTCGCGCGTTGCGGCGGGACCGAGGTCGGCGGCGTAAAGCCGGGCGGCACCGGAGGACCTTGCCAGTTCGGATTGCCCATGATGCCACCAGGGCCGTTGATCAGGCCCTGCGCAACCGATTGCGGCGTCGGGAAGTGCATGCCGCTGACGATCTCCTTGACCGCGCCCCACAGCGAGGTCTCGCCGCGGTTGATCCGGTCGATGAGGTCCCGCGCCTTGCCAAGGCTGTCGCTGATGTTCTTCAGCTCGGCCGACACATCCCGCAGAAAGCTCAAGCCTCCCCCGCTGGCAGCGAGAGAGGCGAATGTCGTTTTCAGTTCATCGAACGAGGTCGTCAGCCTGTCCAGCGCCAGCTGGGCATCGTTGGCCGAGCCCACAAAGCGATTGGAGAAGTCGTTCATCCCGTCGCGAACCCTGGCCTGCAGCTCCCTATACCGGCCCGAGGAGTCCAGCATCATCTTCCAGAACTTCTGCTGCTGTGGATCGGAGAACAGCTTGCCCCATTCCGTGCCGCGCTTGCGCGCCTCAACAATGCGCGAGATGTAGAAATCGAAGAAGTTGCCGCCGGCCGCGATGTTGCGGTTCATCATGCCGGACCATTGTTCTTCGTCCAGACCAAGCGCCCCGGCGACGCCGCCGCCGCGATGAATCTCCTGCATGGACTGCACCAGCGTCCGCGCCGCCTGCGCGGTGTCACCAAAGCCCTTCTCGCGCAACAGGCCGATCGTGGACAGGATCTTGCTCAAGCCCTCCACGCCGGTGACACCAAGGTCGGCCATCTGGTGACCGAGTTCGGGCGCCGAGCGGCCAAGCTGATCGAGATCGAGCCGCAATTCCTTGGCAGCGCGGCCGATGATGTTCAGCGCCTGCTCGCCCTGATCCGGCGCAATCTTAAGTCCCTGCATGAACTCGCCGAGGCTCTTGCCCAGCGCATCGCCGGCCACGCCGAACTGCCGGGCCATTGAGGTGACGTCCGGGGCCAGCGCCCGCGCCTGCTCCTCGCTCATATAGCCGGCGTCGCGGATCGCTTGGAAGGTCTTGCCAACCTGCTCTTGCGACACACCGAACTGCTGCGAGGCGTCGCGCATCGTTGCCCTCAGCCTGGCCATATCGGTAGCCACGGCGCCGGTCCGCGCCTGCAGGACGCGCAGCTGCTCCTCGTTCTTGGCGAACTCCATCACGCCCTGATAGGCCGAGTGCGCAGCGAACCCGAGCGCGGTGTAGCGCGAGGCCATGCCGCGCAGCGACGTCGAGCCGCGATCCACCGTGCGGTTCAGGGCCTCCTGCTCGCGCGCCTGTCTACGCGTTGTTGCCGCGCGGCGCTCCATCTCGGCAATCGTCGGAAAATCGAGCCCGTATTTGCCCTGAGCCGCAGCTCCGGTCCGGAGCACCTTGTTCAGGTCGGCCGCGTTCTTCGCCGCCGACTTGAAGGCGGGGGCGGTGCGGTCCTCGCCCTGCAGGACGATCTTATATTCGTCGTTCGCCATCAGTTGACCTCAAAGCCGAGACCGCTGCCTTGACTGTCCGATTGCTTCGGCGGGAACGGCTGCTGCAATTCAGGCGGCACCGGATGCGCCTTCATGTCCGCCTCGATCTCCTCCTTGGTCGGCATCCGGTACGGATCGTAGGGCTCGTCAAACGGCAACTCGGGCTCGAGTTCTGGATCGGGTGCCGTCGACTCTTCCGGATCGTGCTGAAGCGGCACCACCTTCTGCGGGATCTGGCCGGCGGCGATCTGGTCGCGGATGTCCGGCGGCAGCATCTCGAAGAACTGGTTCATCACCCGGTCGACATCTGGGTAGCGGATTTGCCTGACGACCTCAGCCGACTGCTCGACGATGTCGAACAGCAAATCCATCGCGCTGGCGTAATCGCCGTCCTGCCATTTCAGGGCATGATCCCACGCCATAGGGCGCAGATAGATCGACCTGATCCACTTGCCCTCATGCTTGAAGGGCAGCAGCAGGAAAATCCTGCGCCCGCCCGTCCGGTCGATCACAGTCATTAACCGGCTTCAGCCTGACCCGTCAGATCAGTGGTGATGCCCATCATCGCGTTCTCCTGGGCAAACACGTTGTAGCCGTCGACGATCAGCACGTTCTCGAAGAAATCCCAGTAGTACAGCTGGGTGACAGAACTCTGCGAGCCGTCCGCCGATGCGTTCTCCTCCATCCACAACTCATAGTGGGTGATGCCCTTGATGGAGAACTCGTGCTCCATCAGGTCGCCGCGACGGAACGCGGTCGGGTTCACGGCGCCGAGCCGCCCCACAGAATTCCCGTCGCCTTCATCGGCTTGCCGGTGCGCTGCTCGCGAATCACGCCATGAGCGGTATAGCGCTGGGCCTGACGCGAGGCGTTGCCGCGAGCCAATAGCCCCATCACGCGCGGCTGCCAGCCGGCCAGCGTGAAGGTCGCTTCCAGGCGGTTGATGTGGGTGAACACCTCGATCGCCGCGATCGCGCCGCCGGCGACGTGCTCGACATAGTTCTCCTCCAGGTTCGGCAATTTGAGTTGCCGCAAGGTGAGAAAGGTCGCGGTGCCCGGCTGGTTCTGACCGGCGTCGTTGTCGCCGCAGACCAGATTGACGCTCTCCATCGTGTAGACATACATGGGCTGTTCTCCTTGGAAAGATGTGAGGCGCTACGGCGGCGAATTAGCCCTGCAGCTGCATCTGGGCGGCAAGCTCGGCGATCATCGCGTCCACCGCCTCACGGTAGCGCGCGGACTCGATCGTCAATTTGCGCAAGGGCGCCGCCTCCTCCGCCTTGAAGCCGACGGTGAGATGGCCCATGCGAATCTCGTCGGACGAGTTCTTGGCGGCGGAGAAGTTGACCGTGTAGCCGAGAATGTGGCCATCGGCAGCGAGGTCACGCAGCAGCATCTTCATGCCGTTCATGACCGCCTGCACGGTCTGGATCGTGATGTTGAAGCGGCCGAGGTAGTACCGCATCGAACGCAGCAGCGAGAGGTGGATGTAATCGCGGCCGCGAACCATGTTGTAGAACCGCCACAACTCGTCCTCGCCGGCATTGTCGGTGCCGATGAAGATGAAACCGCCCGAGGCGATCGCAAACTCGTTGCCGAGTTCACCACGCACCATGACGCCGATGTTGTTCTTGAGCAGCTGTTGCGCCTCATTGGCGTCGTCGGTGAGCGCATAGGTAATGTCGCGGGCCGGTCCGACGACGACCCTGGATCGGCTGGTTGGCCCAGGAGTGGAACGGTGCGCCCTTTTCCTGATCGCGCCGCACCCCAACCCCGATGATGCGCGGCGCCAAGGGCCGGTACACCACATCCGAAGTCACAGGATCGAGCACCTTGCAACCGCCCGAGATCGGGATCAGACGCTTTGAAGAGATGGTCTCGCGCCAGTTCTCGTCGTCAACCTGCGAGACGCCCTTGGACTCGACCACCGCGTGCCCAAGCAGCTGATCGAGCACCGAATTGAGCGCCACGCACACCGGATTGGCGCCCTGTGCCACCGTCGCGGTATAGGTCGCAGCCACATAAGCAGTCCAGGTCAGTTCGAACGTCGCTCCATGGCCGGAGCCGGTGCTGGAGACGTCTCTCGCCGGGTTTGCCGGCGCCGCCGCGTCCGCAGCGATCAGGCCGGGGCTCGCGAGGACCGCCGCGGTGATGGCACCGGCATTGTCAATGGTCGTCACCGCCACCGACGCGCCACCCGGCAGCGTGACAATGTCGTTGACCGCATAGCCCGAGCCGCCACCCTCAACCTCTACCGCGGTGACGCGCTTGCCGGCCGAGGGCGCAACCACATCGGGCGGCGTCGAATACCACGCGCCCGGCTGGCTCAGGATCACCTCCCCGAGCGTGCCATCAGCCTGGCCAGTCGCAGTTGCAACCGCCTGCACGGCATTGCCCCCGCCACCCGAGAATGTGAGCGGATAGACCTGGCCCTCAACATAGCCCTCGCCACCGCTCTCGAGTTCGAGCGTATTGACCGAGTTGGCCAACTGGCCGGTGTAGCCCGGCGCGCAAATCAGCCTCGGCGTCACCCCCAGCATGCCGACCGACTTCAGGAAAGCATGAATGCCGGTATTGTCCAGCGAGGAGCCGACGATGTTGTTGATGGTCTTCTGCAGCTTGATGGCCGGATCGACATCGACGCCGTCCGCGGTACGCACCACCACCACGCGGGCGGCAAACTGCATCTCGCCAAGCTGGTCGTTGATGCCGGTGATGCCGTCCGCAAGATAGCCCTTGGTGCCGAGCTTCTTGGTCTTGGTGGTGTCGTTGCTGTAGACCAGCACCGGGGTGTCGAGCGGATACACCGAGGCGTCCGCGTCCGCGGCCGGGCCGATAATGCCGATCGTGGACAGGTCGGCGCCGATGATCGGCCTGCTTTCTTCGTCAACCGGCCGGATGACGACGCCAAAGACTGGATCTCCCATCGTGATGGTCTCCTTGCGTGGAAAGTATGTGGGTGTTGGATCAGAACCCGCTCGCCGGCGCCGTCACTTCCAACGACTGGCGGGTCGTCGAGCGAAGGCGAAGCGTTACCAGCGACGGCGCCTTGCCGGTCGTGGCCGTCCCGAACACGCGGATTTCCCGGACATAGTCCCCGGCGTCAGCGTCCTGCTCGATGGTCGTGATCACGATGTCGCCGACATCAGAGACTTCGAGCGTTTGCGTGAGCGTTGCAATGCTGCCCATGTCAGGCCTCGAAGCCACGCGATCAAGCGGCGGACGGCGCCGTGGACCCCAAAGGGGGATCGTAGATCAGTACGTCCTCGGGCTTTACCCTAATCGCGTTGATGTTCTGCTGGTTGATCTGGATGTTCGCCGTGCCGAGCGGCGCATTGGAGAAGTCGGCACCCACCACCGTGCCGAGCGGGATCGTCTCCCAGTACCAGTACGGCTTGCCGTCGCTCAAGATGTTGCGAATGAGATAGGGAGCAGTGCCCGGCATGGTGGTGATCACCCGCACACGATCCTCGCCAAGCGCATTCAAAAAACACACGAGTCTTCCCATAGTCGGCTCCGTCATTGGTCGATCCTCATGATCTGGACAGACAGGACGGCCGGATCGATCGGGTTGCCTCCCGGCCCGTCTTTGGTTTCGATGGTGAAGTATTCGGGCGCCTGATCGCTCAATCGCGCGGCCGGCGCATCGCCGGTGATGACGGCGTAATAGGCCGCATCGGGCTGCGGCTGGACGAAGAACACCATGTAGCTGCCGACGTCGAGGTAGACGGCGGCGGCGATGTTGAACAGGCCGTCGATCGATGGGATGTCAAAATCCGCGACATGGATGTTGAAAGCCGCCGCCACGATCGTCGGCCTGCGATTGGTGAACGGCGCCGGCTCCTGCGGCGGCGGTGGTGACAACGTGTTGGCCACTGGGTCGTAAATCTGCCCGCCATAGACCGCCAGCACGTCTTCCGTGGCGGTGTCGTCGGTGATCTCGATGACGGTCGCCCCTTGGGGAAACAGCAGCGACACATCGCGGGCCACGGCGACGAGCCTGTTGTCGTAGACCGTCGCCTTGACGGACGTCGGCGCGAAGTTTGTGGCCGGCGGGTGCGTGTAGGCGTACCAGTCCATCCCGTCATCGGCTCTCTTGCAGAACATTGTGCTCGCAGGAGCGCCCGACGGAAACTCGTCAGGGACGTAGCGTTCCCATGAGCCGTGATTGATGATTGTCGTCATGCGTATCCAATCGTCCACCAGCCGCCGGCCAGATTCTGAAGCTGCATGTAACGGAAGCGTGCTTGCGTCGCGACGCCGCTGACCCAACCGAAGCCGGTCATCACCGCGCCGCCGTAAGGCTCGCTCATGCCGTTGGCGTTGACGGAAGTGTCGGCGGCATAGGCCAGGCGTCCATTGATGACGAGGCCGGCATCAGAGCCGGTGCCCAACAACCGCCCGGCGGCCGAGTAGACGTGAGCACCGGGGAGACTGTAGTTGGCGCCGTCAAAATACAGATAGCGCGCGCCGGAGTTGCCCAGATACAAGATGCCGGTGCCCGGTGAGCCGGCACGGCGCGAAGCGAGATCGCCGTTGACCGTGAGGCTGCCGGACATCATGTCGCCGGCCTTGTTCACCGGAGTATAACCGAGCGCTGCCTGATAGTTGCCGGCCACTTGCGCACCAAGATTGGCGCGCGCCGCCGCCTTGTCGACCAGATCGCTCAGGTTGAGCGACTGGCGCATGAAGCCGAGGCCGTTGATGTAGTTGTTGATCGCGTCCTGCGCGCCGGCCACGGCATTGGCAACCACGGCATCGGTCTCGGTGGTGGTGTAGGCCCCCACCTGTTCGGCCGTGGTATGGTGCGGGTTGTCGGTGCGGCCGGCGTGCGCAAGGTCGGGCGCTGCCGAGATGTTGACCTTCCATCCGGTGTAGGAGGCGCCAGCGTTTTCCGGGATTTGCACAACATCGACCGACAACTCGCCGGAGTCGCGCTGGTAATCTGTGACATGAGCCAGCATGCTGATCGCGTCGTTCTCGATCGCGCGCAAGGCCACATAGTCGGAATAGATGAAGCCGACCCGACGATCTTCATCGATCACGAGCGTCTTGACGCCCAGCGACACGTCGAGAGTGGACTGCGAAGTCGCCCCAAAGGCGGCCCCGAACTGCTCCAGCCGCTGCTGCGCCTCGACGATCAGTGGCGTGAAGGTCTCGTTCAGCCGCTGCAATGCCAGGCTGACAACGCCGTCAAGCGTGGCATTGACCTTCTCTTCCATCTGCGCGAGCGCCGCGAACCTCGCGTCGATCGCCGCCACCAACTTGGTCAAGTTCCCGATGATCGGGGTGTCCCGACCAAAGGCAAATTGCTCACTGAGCGGCTTCTGCGCCATAGTCCTTGACCTCGGTGGTCGCGCCGAAGGCACCTTCGTTCTTCGGGTCCTGCATCAACAGATTGATGACGCCACCCCGCATCACGGTGCCCGACATCTCGGGACGGAAGATGGTCCCGCCGAAGTCGACCGCTCGCAAAAGCTCGACCCTGTAGTATTTGTCGTCGACAAAATCTGCCATTGCTGTGCTCCTGATGAGCGATTGCTGGTTATGAACCGGAATAAACGAACGCCACGTCGAGCCGCTCGGCGACGTGATAGGTCGTCAGGACGTTGTCGGTGGTGCCCTCCATCCGGAAGCGGTAGGACGTGAGGTTTCCCATCCCGTAGTAAGTCAGATGGAAGATCACCGCGTTGGGATCGTCCGGCGCCACCTCCGCGGTGGCCACGTCTGCCGGCCGCATGGTCGCGTAGTTGTTGCCATGCAGCAGGAAGCACCGGAAGTGATGGTGGTTGTTGCTGGAGAAGTTCGAGGCGGCGACATAGTCGGCTGCATCGCGCCAGGACTCCAGCCGCACGTCGAGCGTGATCTTGTTGATCGTGGACATCGGACCACGCACCGCCGAGATGTGACGGAAGTCCGAGCGCGGGCGCCAGGTGGTGACGCGCGAGTTAGAGGAGACGCCGAGTGCGGGCTGGGTCGAGTCCGAACCCTGGAAGCAGGCCCTGAACGGCAACAGCGGCGGCAAGCCAGCAAACAGCGAGGCAGCCTGCCCCTCGCCGGTGAGCGCGGCCCACACTCCGTCCTTTTGCACCTCATACCAGAGGCTGGTGCCGTCTGGCACGATGGTGTCGGCATTGATGTCGATCGCCGCGATACCGTTCTGCAGCTGTACCGGGTTGAGCTGCACCTTGGTGAGGTTGGAGCGGAACTTGCAGAAGTAGGCCTCGAAAGCGAGGTCTTCGGTCAGGTCGCCCTGAAACCAGTGGCCGTCGGTCGAATAGAAGAACGTGCCGGCGATGTAGTTGGTGTTCTTGAGCCGCCACACATAATGGTTGCCGGCGGTCATGACGATGATGCCGTAGCGGCCCTTGCCGAGGAAGGTCGGCTGGAACCGGAACGTGGTCCCGGTCGGATTGGCGGCGGTGGCCGTCTTCAAGCTGCCGGCCGGCAAGGTCGAGCGCGCAATGATCTTGCTCGGGTCCGGGCTCTCGTTGGTCAACTGGCAGATCAGCACCGTCACGTCGCCGGTGGCCGCCACGCGCGAGAAGAACAGGTTGATATGGCACAGCCAGCCATCCTGCGAATTGGGGAAGGTCTCGGCGATCACCGCGCCGTTGACGGAATAGTTGGTGACCACGCGGTCCCAATACGGCTCCATCACCGTGTCCTGCCAGACCTGCTGCAGGCGAACGACGTTATGGGCAAAGCCGCCCCACGCGGTCCCGATGACGTCCAGCGTCACCGCGCCCTCGACCTGGAACACCTCGCCGCCGCGGTTGAAAGTCCAGTTGGCGTAGTCGAAGGTGCCGGTCTGCCAGAACTGGCTGTTGGAGCAGACCGTGAACGGGGTGCCGTAGCGCGTCACCTGCCGCGCCATCATCTTCTGCACCATGTCGACGGTCTGGTAGTTGTATTGCGCGATCGCGCATTCGTCGTCGAAGCCGACATTGGAAATGCGGATCGCCGGGTCCCAGGCCGGCAGGATCACGTTGTTGGTGTTGGTCACCAACGAATCGAGCGGATTGAGCAGGCCAAGCTGCGCGTCGAAGCCAGCCGCCGCCGGGAAGCGCACGCCTTCCTCGATCGAAGCCAGCCAGTCCGGATGCGCCGTGTCGGAATAGTCCGTGGTCAGGAAATGGTCGGCCGCCCATGCGGTATAGGTCGACGGCAGCCTGATCTTGTCCTTGATGCGGGCAACGTCGGCGGTCACCGCGCGAACGAATTCCCAGGGCGCCAGCCCGAACAGCTTGGCAGCCAGTGCCAACAGGTCAGAACGCAGCGTGTCGACCAGCGTGCCGATGACCTTACGCCAGATGTCATACTCGTTGAGCCGGTTGTCGGCCTCGCGCAAGGTCGGCGTCAGGTTCTCATCGGCCCGAATGATGGACTCGATGCCGGTGGTCGACAGCGTCACATAGGCCACCGTCACCACGTCAGCCGAGACCGCCGGCGGCTGTGGGTCCGGCCCTTCGACGCCGCTCACTGGCCCGATGTTGGCCCAGCGCCAGTGCTCGGTTGCGGTCGCGCGCGCGACCGTGGCGCGGGTCTCGGCATCGGTCAGGAAGGTGCGCGGCTCCAGTTTGGAGTTAATCTCCTGGCCCCACACTGTAATGGCGACGATGCGGCGGGTGACCGCAGGCAGGCGCGACAAGAGGTCGATCGTGGTCCCGCCTTCGGTGTCATTGAAGTACACCGCGCCATTGTTGAACAGATGGCCAGAGCCGACCGTAACCTCGGCCGGACCGGACTGGACGACGTTGAAGCCTTCGAAGGCGCGATCGGGGATCAGGAGCTTGCCGACGATCGTGTCGAAGCTGTCACGCGGAAAGGTGCCGAACTTCAGAAAGTCATCGCGGACGACCTTCTGCCACGTGTCGATAAGGACTCGTTTCTCCACAGCGTTCTCCTACAGTATATCCGCAACCCAATCGGTGGCCGCGGTCGTGTCGGCGAGGTAGTCGCCCATGGCGACCGGTCGTTTGACGGCAAACGTCACCAGCGCGGTGTCGCGCAAGGCCTTGCCGGCGTTGATGGCGCGCAGCGCTCGATCGATATGCGTGGGGTCCTCGTCGATGGCGAAGCCCTCACCAACCTCGGTCTCCTCGATGAACTGCACCGGCAACGGTTCGCTGGTGAAGAGATCAACCATCAATTCGGCGGTATAGGACGGCATCCCGACGCGGGTGGCGTCGGAGAAGCTGATGCCCATGGTCATCGGCTCCGCAACAGCAGGATCGAGCAGATAGATGCGCTGCGCGAGCAACTTGTCGCCGCCATCCGGCTGGTCGGCATAGCGATCGTCGGAATAATCCTCGGTGAACACCATCCCGTTGCCATTGCCGACATCCGAGTTGATCTCGTAGCTCGGCGTGATCGGCTCCTGGCTCGGCGTCACGATGGTCAGCGTCACCTCTGAAGCATCGACGCTGTAGCTGCGATCGAGGCGCAGCGTGTACAGATCTGGCGTGACCTCTTCGAAACAGACGTAACGATCATCGTCGGAATAATCCTCCTCGACGATCAGGCCGAGCGAGGATTTCCCTGCGGTCGACAGCCGCTCGTAATCGACCGCCTCTGCATCCTTGAAGCCGGGCCGGTAATCGACGAACGCGAGCGGGGTATCTGCTCCCAGATGCCGCAGCACCGCGTAGCGGCCACCGAGCGCAAAGCCATCGTCGATCGAACAGGCGTCCTGGTCAGCAAATCCCCAATCGAGGAAGAATTCGTCCAGCCCCCGCGTGCCTTGGCGCTGCGCGTAAGTCAGCCGCAGCTCCGGCATCTGCTTGATCCAGGCGTTCCACTGCGCCGGCGTCAGGTCCGGCGAGGCATAGAAGCCCTGCGGCGGCGTCACGTGCTGGTCGAGCACATAGTTCGAGGCATCGAGCGCCATGCGGATGCCGCTGACGGTGCCGCGCAGGCTCTTGAACAGCCACTGGTTGGCGACCCATTCCCGCTTCTGCCCCTCGCTCCAATAGTCATCTTCCCACAGCGTCACGCCCATGGCGTAAGCGAGAAAAGGCAGGTTCTTGGTCTGAACGAGGTACGGGTCCCAGTTCTCGATAGTCAGTTCAGCGTTGATGCCAAGCAACCGCTCAGCATCGGCATCCGCCATGGCGCGCTCAAAGCCGGTGGCCGCCCGATAGAGCAGCTGCGCCCCAAAGCCGTCACTCACGCCGGCCCCGATATTCGACGTCGACTGAGGTCACCCGCACCAGTCCGGTCGGATCGACCCGGACGTCCTCGGTTGGAGACTCGATCACCGCGCTATGCACGCCGGTGAGCGCAATCGCCTTGTTGATCTGCATCAAGGTGTGGTCCTCGCCGAGCCAGCGCAGGTTTTCAACCAGCGCGTTCAGGCTGTCCTTGACCGCAGCAACGATGGTCGGCGCATCCGGCCCCGGATACAGATACAGCCCAATGCGATAGGCGATGTCGCGCATGATCGGCGCGCGGATCGAGATCACGTCGGTGGTCCCTGCCCGTTTCTCGTCGATGATGTAGCTGCGGATTTGCAGCAGCTGCGCTGTGGAGGGCACCGGATTGTCGCCCTCCAGCATGCAGGTGACGACGACGACCGGATCTTCGGCGAGCGATGGCCTGATCTTGACCACCGTCGCATCGCGCAAGGCGCCGCCAAGCGCGCTCAAGGCCCAGAACTCGTAGCTCTCCGCAACGCCGTGGGGCGAGAGTGGATTCGGGGACGCCCAGATGCGATGCCGGTAGCGGTCGTCGTCCTCGCCTGTGAGCCGCGGCACCCCATCGGGGTAGCGCGAGGCGATGGCATCGAGATCGGTCCCGGTCGCAAACGCCAGCGTGGTGGCGCGCGCCGCCTGATTGACCCGGTCGCGCAGCATCAACTCGAAATAGGTCGAGTTTTCCTGATTGATCTTGATCGGATCGAATTCGAGGTCGCCGACATCGTACTGCGCGGCTGCCGGCGGATCGTTCTCGGCCCACACCTGCTTGAAGCGGGTCATGCGCGAGGCGATGATGGCCTCGGTATCGATGGTCTCGAGCACGGACATCGTGCCGAGCTGCGACAGGTCAATGACCGAATAGCGCGCCGTCATTTAGGCTTGCTCCCAGCCGCCGCTCGCCGAGCCGACCAGCCCGAAAGGCTGACGGGTCTCCGGGGTCGGATCGCCGAGGTGACCGCGCGGCTTGTAGATGCCTTCGTTCCGGGTCTGGAGTTGGCCGGTCCGAAGCTCGTCGGACGAGGTCAATTCGGAGCCGTCGGCGCGCTTGGAGACCCTGATGCGGGTGATCGAATAGTTCGGCTCCCACAAGTCGATCGAGGCGGCGATCGCCCAATAGAAACGGGTGATGGTCCGCTCCACCGCGTTCTCGCCGAGCAGATGCGGCACGAAAGAGCCGACCCAGCGCCGCAGCACCCGCTCGTGAAAGCGCGTCATGAAGATCATCGCCATGCTCTGGCGGACGTGCTTCCAGCCGACGATCATCTTGCCGGTCGAACGATCAATCCCGACGCGCACCGGCGCCAGGATGCGCGTCTCCTGCCGCAGTTCCGGCCACGCATCATAGCGCGGATCGTACAGTTCGCTGACCTTGGCCAAGGCTTAAGCCTTCGCGCCGTGGAACTGCTTGATCAGGCTACTTGCGGCGGCCGACAGTTGCGCCTTCGGCGTCACGCCGATGGTGCCCTGGTCGGTCAGGTAAGCAGCCTGCCCGGCGGACAGGCGCACCACGCGCGCCCCATCCCGCTCGATGATGTCGACGCCCGCGATCCGCCTCAAGCTGTCATCGTAGACGTGATACTCGTTGACCGGTTTCCTTTGCACCATGGTCGTGCTCCTCACTAGTCTAGGGCGTGTACTCATAAATCTAGAGCGGGGTTGATGTCCGCTTAGACATCCGGGACTGCCGCTTTGGGCCACTTCCGGACTCATGCGTTGCAGCACACAGCAGCTTCATTCAATCACCTCGTCGGCGCGACCGAGTAATGAAGGCGGTACCTTGAGCCCCAGGGCCTTGGCGGTTTTGAGATTGATAACAAGTTCGAATTTAACGGGTTGCTCGATAGGCAAATCTGCGGGCTTTTCGCCGTTTAAAACCTTTTGCACATAGCCGGCCAAGCGTTTGGCCTCGAAAATCCGACTCGGTCCGTAGGACAACAAAGCGCCGCTGGCTACGAATTCGCGCCACGAAGCAATCACGGGGAGCCGATGCTCCTGGCCGTATTGGGCAATATTGGCTGCACAATGCCGGTCAGCCGTGACGAGATAACGAGGAGGCTATCCGCCCCGCTCGCACTTACCGCGAGGCTGCATCGAGATCGGTGACGTCATTTATCGGGTGGGTGGTTAGCTCGATGCCGAGCGATTCCGCACCGCGGCGAGCAAACGTCACCTCGTCGTCGAAATGCTGGGGGTTAAATATCACCGCAACCCGTTTTGCGTTGAGAGCCACTTCCTTCAGAAGTTCTATCCGCTTGGCTGCCATTTCATCCGTGAGAAACGTAACCCCGGTGAAATTCTTACCTGGCCGAGCAAGAGACACCGCGATTCCCGCCCGCATAGGACTTTCGCTAATGCCACCAACGATGGGTACGCCGCCTTTACTTGCCTCGAACAGCGGCATGACAACAGGACTGCCAACGCCGAGCAGCAGGTTAGGCTTTTGTGCGATAAGTTCGGCCGACAATTCCCCTAGTCGATCCGATCTGCCGTTGGCATAGCGGAAGGCGATTTCGATATTGCGGCCATCAAAGAGTCCCGCTTGTGCGAGTGCGTCCTTCAACGACCGATCGATCGGACCCAATTTGGCGTCGCCAAATACTAGCCACCCAATCCGGGGCAGCGATTTCTGCGCACGCACGGCAAACGGCCACGTTGCCGCCGCGCCACCAAAAAGCGTGATGAACTCGCGCCATCGCATCGAGCCCCCCAGAGGAAGCCTCATCGATGTCTAAAGCCTAGCACTTTGCGAGGGCGCCGCGTGAGAAAGGGCGAACAATTGGCTTCCGACGCTGCGACCGAATGTCCGAAGTGGGTCCAAACCCGAAACCCCGACCCCACCATACTCTCGTCAGTTCAACACAGGAAAGCTGACTCTCGGCTCGCAGCGTCAGACCACTGCAGAGCACAGGCGGACATTGCTATTCGATCACTTCGTCAGCTTGAGCAAAGAGGGCCGGAGGAACGACTACGGGCCACAAGCTACCGCGAGCAAGTGCTAGGCGTGCCGCCGATGAATCGAAAGGATAGGCTCGAACGTCCGGCGTTAATTGCTTGAGGGGTTAAACTCCGCTCGGATTTCTTGTGTTCATTTCCCGCGCGAAAACGGTACAAATCCATCGCGGTTCGGCATTTTGACTTTTGGCAGGGTGCGGGCATCCATGATCTCATTTTCAGCGACGATGCCGTTCAGGTTCAGGATATAGGCAACGACCGCATATACCTCGTCGTTAGTAAGTGACTTCGATTCATTATGTGGCATTGCTCGCCGCACATAGTCGAAGATAGTCGTGGCGTAGGGCCAGAAGCTCCCCACCGTTTTGACTGCAGGCTTATCGCCAGGAAGCGTTCCTTGACCGCCCACAAGCTGATCGTTGGGCTTGCCGGCGCCTTTATCGCCGTGGCAGGCGACACATTTGGTCGCGTATACAGTCTCTCCCTGCTTGGGTGTTCCGCTGCCAAGCGGCAAGCCGACCCCATCCGGCGCAATGCTGATGTCCCAGGACGCAATTTCGTCCGGTGATGCCACACGACCGAGGTTTGGGCTATCAGCCGCGAAGACGAGACCCGATGCTAAAGCGAGGCCGAAAGCCGCGAAAGCTGGAATGTTACGCATAAACATGCTTGACCTCGCCCTTCTCAGAGACGGCCCAGGTCGTAATGGCGTTGCAGTGATAAATCGCTCGACTGCCGCGCATGGCAATTAGTTTGTCTCGGGTCGGCTGCACATAACCGGTCTCATCGGTCGCCCTGCTTTTTAAAACAGCCGGTCCGCCATTCCACCGCCATGGAATTCGGAATCGCGTCAGCGCCTTTGACAACACCGGTGACTGAAGCGCGGCCTTTGCCCAGCTCTTGCCACCATCAGCAGAGACCTCGACTTGAGTGATCTTCCCATATCCCGACCATGCAAGACCCGAGATTTCGTAAAGGCCGGACTGTTTCAAAGTCAGCCCCGGCGATGGTCGAGTAATCACTGACTTCCCTTCCTGAGGAAGAACAAACTGCAGTGATTTGCCGTCAGGCAATGTGACGGTGTATTTCGACGTTTCGTCTTTGGTCATGGTCGGCCCTTCGGTCAGCTTGATCCGCCGGAGCCATTTCACGTTCATATTGCCTTCATACCCCGGCAGCAGAAGCCGCATTGGATAACCGTTAGATGGCCGCACTCGCTCGCCGTTTTGGTAGAGCGCGATCAATGCGTCATCCATTGCTTTTGCTAACGGAATACTTCGGCTCATACCGGCGGCATCTGCGCCTTCAGCCAATATCCATTTTGCCTTAGGATCAACGCCGGCTTCCTGAAGCACGACAGAGAGTTTCACGCCGGTCCACTCAGCGCACGACGCAAGACCATGAATTGCCTGAACGCCCGCTGCGACGGGCTCCTTCTGGTATAGCAACTGGCCGTTGCCTCCACACTCAAGAAACGCAATTCGCGATTCGCGCGGATACCGCTCGAGGTCTTCTAACGTGAATATCAGCGAACGCTTTACGAGGCCGTGGATCAGGAGCCGGTGGGTATCTGGGTTGATGTCAGGAATTCCGCTGTGAGAGCGCTCAAAATGTATGCCGTTCGGCGTGATCATTCCATCGAGCAAATGCAGCGGCGTTCGGGCCGCGCCGGTGCCGGTTGTGCCAGGTGCAGTATTCCAAGTCCTGGCCAACTTCTCTTCGTATTTTGATGGCTTCCCATAGCCGTCGAATCCTGCCCCTGGCACCTTCATCCAGGACTCAATGGGCAATGGTTCTGCGGAAGCTGGTTCTGTCAGCGCTATTGCAGCAAGACCAATGCCCCCAGTCAAAAAAACGCGCCGATGGAGGAGCCCGTTTCCTGCCACTGGCTCTAGATCATCCGAAGAGTGGACGCTTTTCTGATCAGAGATCATGATGCTCCTCCTCAATTCTATTCTGTGATCAATATTCCCAAGCACTGTCCGAGTGAGTGGACACAGATCTTTGCCGCTCGCGGCGAATGTAAGGTCGGCCATGTTCCTCGATCCAACTCATGTCCATTCTTGAACGTACATGAGCAAGCGGATGCGCCACCTCCGGCTCGACGCGAGAGCGCATTGGGGCGGGCGAACCACCGCAATGCACACTAGTATCGAATTGGGCCGCTTTATCGTCGCCCCTAAGCTCAGGAGACGGCACCGCAACATCGTAACAGCTCGAACCAGCGTTTTGCCAGGGGCTGAAAGCGCCTTCGCGGGTGCAATATGAGATGCTGGTCGATGTCACAAATGGGGAAAGCGCCGATTGGAAGGTCGACCAGTCACTTCCGATCTACCCCGATAAGCAGACGATTTCCGATCCCGCGCGGACTTCGCATTCGGGCCAAGAGGCGACAAAAATGCCGCTCATGGCGTTCGCCTCATTGCTGGCGGCCGACACCACCAGCGTCCACCTTCTGCACCGCCGGCGGCGTCCATGTGCCGTCGATGATGGCTTGGTCGGGCCAGTACGCGCGGAGATATAGCGAGAACTTCCTGTCCGGCGCAGGCAGCCAATTGCTTTCCTTGTCGGCACCTGGCGATTTGACGCCAGCATAGAGCGTCAGCGAACCGTCGCCGTTGTATTTGAGAGCCTTGTTCTTGGTGCCCAGCGAATAGCGGTTGAGCAGGTTCGGATGGAAGAAGTGCTGCTCATCGTATAACGTGAGCGACCAGAAACCCTTGACCGGCGGCACCTGGCCCTTGGCAAAGGTGATCATGTAGGTGTTCTGGCCGTTGAGTTGTTGGCCCTGGCTGTCGTCGTCGGTGTAGATGTATTTGGTTTCCTCGGGCCTGTTGTCATACATGTTCGTCTTGGCGGTGCCGGTGCGATTGAGGTAGTCCGTGCCCCATTCGCCATTGTTCACTGGCGAGTTCCAGCCGTTGCCAGCGCTTCGCCCGTTGTAGCGCCACTGAAACAGCGGCGTGATCATTTCGCTCTCGGCCGCGACTGCGGTTTCCTTCAGCGTCTGTTTGATTTCCGGGTCCTTTGCGGCGGCGTCCAGCACGCTACCTATCCAGTTATAAAGGGATTCCTCGCCCGGCAGCGGCGGCACCTGCTTCATTACGGCCGGCAACTCGTCGAAGAATGTGTCCGGGTTCACCCACGCGGTCTCGCCCTTGCCACTGGAGGGCGGAGCCGGGATGTGCGGCAGCTTGCTCCAATCGGTCGTCTTCGTTTTCCCATCGAACTGAGACAGCGGGTAGAAGCTGATCTGGCGGAGTAGCGGCTGGACGGCCTGGTGATCCTCCGGCGTGTCGTCCATGAAGATGCGCGGGACGGCAAACACCGCGTTCGTGGACGAGCGCACGACCGCATTGATGCCGGTCGGCGGACTGCCGGTCCAATTCGGACCGACCAACAGATAGAAGCCGGGCTTGGTGCCATATGGCTTCCCGATCTTCGAGACCTCGTCGGTGCGCGCGTCCCAGAGCGCATAAATCCAGAAGCGTTCGCCGAAGTCCGGGACCTGAATGACGATAGGCTCCTTGTCCAGCCCGAAAAATCCGGCGCCGTACACCACATCCTGGTTCGGGCAAGCGATGAAGCTCTGGTCCGGTGCGATGTAGCCGGTCAGCATCGCTATTCGGTTGTAGGCGACCGGCAGCACGCCGCCCAGCAGGGCCGGTTCGGACGCTTTGGCGAAGGCTGCGGCGCGATTGGTCGTGTTGACCAGCGTCCACCCCCACAGGTAAGCCATGCGGCCCACCGTCTGCACGTAGGCTTTGGTCATCGCTGTGCCTGGCGCCGGGCCCGGCACTTCGGCGGAGGATTTTGGAAGCGGGACCTGCTGCGCCTGGGCCTCTCCGAGCAGCATGGCAAGTGCCACTACTACGAACGAGACCAAAGAGCGCATGCTTCTATCGCAGCTGCATGGCATAGCGTCGCCTCCTTAATTCAGTTGATCTTCTCGACGTCCCCCGGTTTCCATGTCTGGTCGAAGAATGCCTGCGTCGGACCGTAGATGCGCAAGACCACGAAGAAGCCCTTTTCCGGCAGCGTTCTCAGCCAGTTCTTGCCGTCACCTGGTGTGGTCGGACCGAAATAGATGTCGGTCGAACCGTCGGCATTCGTGGCGGGCTTGTCCATCGCGTTGATCGACGGGAACGGTTGTCCGTTGTCGAGGCCGGAAGCTGTGACCGAATCATACACAGTTGCTGACCAGAACAGCGCGGCCGGAATGTCTTTCGGGAGATGGAGCCTGTAGCTGGCTGCGCCACGCAGGAAATCGCCGTTCGCATCAACGAAAGTCGTCGGATATTTTGCGCCGACGTTGACCATGTTGACCGCCATGCCCGGGCTCGTTGAATAAGCGACTGTGAAAAAGGCCTCGCGAAAGTCGCTATAATTGAATGTGGCAGCGGTGAATGTTGCGTTTTCTGGAAAGACGTTGCGCCACCGGCGGTCCTTGTAATAGAGCCCGAAACGTTCATAGGCATCCACATGGCCGATGCGAAACGCGGTTTTCGCGCCCAGGTCGAGCAATTCGCGCAGGTGCTGGTCGGGATTGAAGGGCTTTCCTTTTTCGATACCGAGCGTCGCCAGCATGCCGCGCATTTCCATGTCGGAGGGATCGACATATTCGTGCTCGATGAAACGCGCGATCACATCGAAGGCGCTGCCGTCGGTCGCATACAGCATGTTGGCGGGAACGGCCGAGGCATTCGGAAACTGCATCGGCTTCGCGCTGTCCTCCTTGCCGAGCGGATAGATGCGCGTCTGCTCCATGACGCGGACGGGTTCTTCGAGGTGCTTCGGGTCCTTGAAGAAGCCACGCCAAAAGACAAACACTCCGTAGGTGCGCGACCGCAGGGTGAAGTATCCGGCCGGCGGCGTGCCCTTGTAGTCGGGCGGCAAGAGCAGGTACTTGCCGCCCTTGCCCCGGTCGGGTCCTGGAAGTCCCACGTCGCCGCACCAGACGCGGCCATCGATTTCGCCTTCTGAACAAATTGGCCGCTGGAAGAAGTCGTCGAGAATACCTTGGAGGCCCGGCGGCGCTTCGATGACGATCGGCCCATCGTCCTTGAGGTCGAGATATCCCATCGCGTAGATCACGTCGGAATTTGGCGTGGTGACCAGCGTCCTGGCGTTGAGCCTGTCCTTCCAGATCGGCAGCACGTTGTAGCCCTTGCCGAACACTTTTTCCGAGCCGTCCTTCATGCCGTACATGTTGAGCGCCGGGAGCGCCCACAAGTATGACTGCACAGCGCGCTGAAAGACCAACTCGTCGTTCAACGATGCGATGGCTTCCTTGGAGAGATAACCGTTGGTAAACGGCGCGTTGGCCAGTTCGTTGTAGCGCGATGATTGCGCCTGGGCGGAGACGACGAAGGCAATCGATACGAGCAGGATTGCCGCACCAAACGATTTAGGGTGAGTGGCCCTCATCATGTCCTCCGTTGGGCGCGTGAAACCCCGGATGAACATATTGGGGTGCTCTCAGTACGGCTATGCAACTTCGGCAGGCATCCCGAATTAGGACCGCTTCGGGTCAAAAGCGGTAAGGTTCAGACCGAGCAAATGTGTTCCGGTTTGCGCCTCAAAGCAGACGCAAGGCGTTTATGAGTACACGCCCTAGTAACGATACAAGCGCCCGCTACGGCGCAGATGCAGCCTGACGACTTCGACCGGCTCCGGCGGATCACCCTCGAAGGTCGCCATGAGCAACAGCCCGAGCGGCCTCAAGACCATGTTGATGCGGGCTGCGAACCGTAAGTAGAGCCGGGTTTTCATGCTCATCAAGCTATTCCCCGAATTTGATGTAGACGTTCTTCGACACAGGACCCTGATCCTCGTAGCCGCCGGTATCCTTGGTGCCCTTGCCCGAGATCAGCTTGTCGGCTTCCGGGTCGCCGAGCAGGGTCTTGCCGTCGGTGACGATCTCGTCCGACGTCAGGGTGATCTTGTTGCCGAGCATGGTGATGGTCGAATTGCCGACCTTGAAGGTGATCTGGTCGGAGGCCTCGAACAGGATGTGGCCTTCCTGCGGCTTGTCCTCGGAGAGCTGGCCGCCTTTCTTCTTGACCCGGACGTGGTACATGCCCTTCGGCTTGGACTGATACTTCTGCTGCCCAGCCTGGGAGCCCTGCTCCTCGGAATCATCGTCCTTCTGGATTTCGCCGGCGCGCACCAGCACCAAGGCATCCTTGTCCGGGTCGAACTGCTTTTTCTGCTTCTGCTGCGAAGTCGAGGCCGATCCGCTTTGCTGCTCATCGTCGTCGGTCGATTCCGGCGCGATCCAGAACTCCTGCGCATCCGGCTTGGTCTTGGAGCGGATGGTGTCCTGCTGATAGGTCTCCTCGTTCTGCCCCGACTTGTTGGCGTGGTCCGGATGCTCGAAATTCTTGTTCGGGGCAAACGGCGCGACGATCGCCTGGCTCATGTCGCCGTTGGGGCAGAACAGCGTCAGGTTCTGCCCCTTCTTGTAGAAGCGCCGTTCACGCGCGCCGCCGCGGTGATTGATGGTGTCCAGCCACGGCCCGAACACATCCTGCCCGTTCTTGTCCTGGCCCAGCACCATGCGCATCTTGTCGCCCTTGACCTCATGCACGGTGGCCGGGCGGATCATGTTGCCGACGATGCGACGCAGCGAGGCAATTTCGGCCATCATCTTGTCGATGGCATCATTGGCGGCCATGTCACAACACCCGCAAGCTGAACTTGATCTCGTTTCGGAGCCGTTCCCTCAGCCGCTCCAAGGTCGCGCTGGCGAGCTCGACGCTCTGGCCCTTCCGAAATGCCACCGGCAATTCCCGCCGTGAGCGATAGGGCTGCACCACGCAGCGGCAGTGCGGATGGGCAGGAAGCAAGGTCCGTGCTTCCTCGATCGTGTAGGGACCGCCCTCCTCCAAGGCCTCGCAGATCTTGCAGACCTCCTCGTCGCCCATCGTGACGATGTTGACCAATTCCTCGGCGTGAAAGTAATCGTCGGGACGGCGGTTGAACCGTCTGGCGCCCGGCATCGGTCGCGTGGCCGGCGCCTCGATCAGCGCGGCCGATGCGTCGATTGAGTAATACAGGTTGCCGGGAGAGGCTCTGGTGACCACGATGTCCCGGCGCAGCACCCGATCGTCCATGCCGGTCTGTGCCGCGACCACCTCGACCACGTCATCCAGAAGCTGATCGCCGAGCTTGTTCAAGGCCCTGGCAGCGATGCCCTTGATGTTTTGCGGCGCCTTCTCGGTGTTCTGCATGAACTTGACGAGGTCGGCGCTGTCGATCCTGACGTTGATGGCCATTTAACCATCGTCCGGCTCAAGCGGCGGAAAGAAGGTCAGGTCGGCATCGAACGCCGGCTCTGCCAAAGTCAGGGGATGCCCCGCCTCGTCGCCATCCGGCATCGGCGCAACACCGGTGCCGCGAATGCCGGCCTCGGTGAGGCCCAGCCAAGCCTGCTGCTGCCGCCAGTCGGGCGAAGCGGTCTCGTTCAGGACCCGCTCGACCAGATCGGCCGCCTCCTTCATGCCGAGCGCGGCAAACTCGTCGCGGCGTGCGAAGGCGATGAACTGGCGGATCGGATGATCGTCGTCCAGCACCACGCCCGGCGCGGGAGCAGCAATGGTGTCACAGATCAACGTCAACTGCCGCGCCGCCCAGCGGGTGCCGCGGTCATGCGAGCCGCCGCGCACCGAGGGAGTGCGAATGATCTTGTTGACCAGCTGCCGGAACACCTCGCCGAACGGCGAAGTGGGATCGGAGACGACCGCAGCGACAATCTGGCTTTCCAGAATGTCGACCAAGGCCTCCATCGCCTGATCAGTCTGCGGAATGTTGAGGACGGTACCCTTGTTCTTGACCGTTGCGGCGCTAGCGATGCCGAACTCGAACACCACCGACATACGGTGATCGCCGCAATAGATGTCGCGGCCGAAGATGCCTTCCGTGGTGTCGTTGTCGGTGAAGACCGTGATGTACGGCTTGCGCTCGTTCTGAATCGCATCGAGCAGCGGGGTGTTGTCGGAATCGTACACCCGTTTTTCGGCGAAGGTGCGGTCCATCAAGGCGGCAACCGCACACATCCGCGACACCATGCGGATCAGGCTCACGGGTTGTCTTTCACCGTGAGCAGGTGCAGCACCGGGCGGCCATAATGCGCAGGCTCGATGAAGGAGATCTCGAACAGGCCACCGGTCTTCTTGAGCAGCACCCGATCGCCCTCCCGAATGCCCGCCATATAGCTCGGTTGCACCTCCAAGAGCAGATCGGATTCAAGGCGCTTGGCGATGAAGCCGGAGTCCGACCGCAGCATTGCGCCCTTGGAGACCACAACGCCCCTGGCCGGCACGATCGCGCGTGAAGAGTCGACGATCGGCTGCGACAGATAGCTGCCGGTGATCATGGGCCGAAGCTCGATGTCCTCGCCGTAGAAGCCGTCGATCGCGTTCTCCAGCACCAGCGCATAATCATCGAAGCCCGGCATCACGCCCTCATGATGAAGACCGGATTGCGCCGCAGCATCATCAGGTACTGCTGACCGTAGATGGTCTGCGAAAGACCGCTGCCGCTGGTCGTCTCTTGGGAAGAAGTGTCGAACTGCACCGTGCGATCGGCCACCGTGATGGACGTCACCGCGCCGGTCTGGACGCCGCCCTGCTTGGCTTGGGTGTCGGCAGCACGCGCCATCATCACCAGATGGGCTGCCATATACAGCACGCCGATCGGACGATCGGCCTCGCGCCAAGCGCTGTCGTCATCGACCACGCGATGGGCATCGTCGATGTACATCCTGACCTCGTCGTCATCGGCCATGTCGGCGGTGATTGCCTTGAAGCGCAGGCGGAATTGCGCCAGTTCCTCGTCGGTCGCCATGCTCGGCCCTCTCAAAAGAAACCTGCCCAGTTCAAGACCGGGCAGCTTTCGTCACTTGCGGGCCTTTTCGGCCGCCTTTTCCTTGACCGGCTCTTCCTTGGTCGGCTCTTCCTCGTCGCTCTCGTCGCTGTCGATCTCGCCGGCGAGCGGCGGCGGCGTGCCGGCGCGGTCGACCACCGCCGACAACTCCATCAGCTTCTTCAATTGATCGCCCTTCTCCTTGGAGCGCTCGACTGCACCGTCCGGGATCTGGCGATCGCCCAGCGCGTTGGCGAGGGATTCGGCGGCACGCGAGGCCTGCTCGGCATCACGGATACGCTCATGCAGAGCCTGCGGATCGAGGGGCTTGGCTTTCCTAGCCATCAGACTTCTCCTGTTTGTTGAACCCGAAAGGGCGCTCGGCTTAGCCGGGCAGCCCTCAGCCGTTGGTGATCACCGCGACGACGCGCACCAGTTTGGGGTCGTAGACCCGCGACCAGTTGGCGCCATTGGCCAGTTCATCGTTGGTGGCGCTTTCGCCGGCGATGCTGGCCGAGGTGAACTTGACCCCGCGGGGGTGCATCACCCAGTGCCTGCGATACCAGACGGTCTGCACGCCTTCGCCGTTGCCGGCGGCGGGTGCCGAGTCGAACTCGATCGGAATGGCCGGACCACCGCCACCGGTCGCCTCCGCATAGGCCAGCGCACCGAGCGCAAACAAATACGTGGAGTACTTGTAGCCGTTGGTGGTGCCGGGAACGCGCGGGCAGGCGTCGTTGACGATGATGCGCTTGTCGTCCCAGAACTCGAAGTCGAGCCCGGTGACCGGGTCCTTCTTGAAGTAGATCGCCCGCTGCGCACGCAGATTCCAATAGACGCGGGAGTGCATCATCGCCGCGACCAGGCTTTGGCCCTGATCCCCCAGCAGTGCGTGGGCGTTCGAGGAGACGTCGGCATCGAGCAGCACGCCGCTTCCTGCAGCATCTTCCGAGGCGACTGGGAGGACGTGATCGGCCATCGAGGGCGATGCGAACACGCCGTTCAGCTGGTAGCCGAGGATGATCTGCTCCTCACGTACCCAGTATTCCGCGATCAGCTGCGCCACCACGTCGAGCGGATCTTCCGCCAGAAGTGCGGACACCAGATTGGCCGCCGAGACACCGTAGTTGCGGCGGATCTTGCGGGCGATGTCCTGGCCCTGGTTCAGCTTGTTCGGGGTCGCGTTCTGCGCCGGATCGTCACTGGAGACGTTGGACGGTCCGGTGAGGTCGTTCCAGAACGGCAGCTGCACGATGTCGCCGGGACCATTGGCAAAGGTCTGAATTTGCGGGTCGGACGACGCAATGCCCGAGGTGCGGATCGTGGTCAGGGTCTGGATGCGCTGGATCACGGTGGGCAGAAATAACGGCCCATAGATGACATCGGTAAGGCGAGTAACCGCCATCGGATTGTCCTTTCATTCTTGAGGGAAAAATCGGCTCGCCTTGCCGTTGGCTTGGGGCTTACCAGGCCGGGGTCACGCCAGCGGCTTGTGCCAGCTGCCTTGCCTTTTCCGGGTTGGTTCGGATCAGCTCTTGCTGTTTGGTGAGGTTCGGCTTCACCTTGCCGCCCTTGGTGTCCCAAGGGTTGTCGCCGAGAGTGCGTGAATCGTTGCCATTGGCACCGCCGCCCGAGGGCTTGGTCACGAAGGCCTTGCCCTCATCGGACTGCACCCACTTCATGACGAACTTCGGAATGTCCTGCTCGCCGAGATCGGTTTCGACCACGGCCTCATACTTGTCGCCCTCGTTCTTGACCTTGACGTTGTCGCGCAGCATCGCCTTGGCCGCCTTGAGGTAGGCCTTGTCGACACCGGCAGCCACCAGCGCCTGGGTCAGGCCGTCATCGACCAGGAGGGCGTTGATGAACTTGTCCTTCTTGGCGAGGATTTCGTCCTTCGACTTGAGATCGTTCGCGGCCTTGGTCTCCAGCGTCTTGATGCGCTGTTCGTACATATTGCGGGCTGCTTGCAGCTTCTCGTCGTCGGTCTTCTTGTAGTTGGGGTCCTTCTGGCGCTCGACCTCTTCATCGAGCAGTCGCTGATATTCATCCGGATCGAAGTCTTCGGGAATTTTCTCGAGCCGCCTGCGCGCCTCGGTCAATTCGGTGTTGAGACGCTGCTTGTCGTTCTTGACCCGATCGAACGCGGTCTTGAGGGCGAGGACATCGGGATGGGCCTGTGGCTCGACGATGTCGAGCGCGAACATCTCCTTTTCCTGACCGTCCGGTCCCTTGACCTTGACCTGCTTGTATTCCGAGTGGAACACCTCTGCGACATCATCGAGGGTTTCCAGAAGTGCCTTAAGTGCCATGGTGGTCTCCGTTGTCCGGCATTGCCGGTGCCGTCATTGACGGCCTTTGCTTTTTGCGGACATGCCGCTTCGTTCGCCCGGCCCCGATTGAGCCGGACGCAATTCAAAGAAAAAGCCGCCCGAAGGCGGCTTGATTTGTTGGGCTTAAGGTGGCGGGGGGCTTCAGTGTACCTGCCAGGCCGGCTCCTCGCGGCTGGCAATATACAGCCCATGGATGCTGGTGATGCTCTCATCCTCCAACAGCCTGACCAAGGCCCGCATCACCTTGATCTCATGCAGGCGGGTCATCAGCACGATGCTGTTCACCGTAAGTGGCCGCAATCGCAGCGCGCGATACACCTGCGCCGTTTCTTGTCTCAAGATCGCCGGATGGGTCATGTGGTCCTCGAAGAAAACAACGAGGATCGATTCTATCCGGCCAACACCTGCATGGAAGAAGGAGATTTCCCTCCCCCTTTCCTCCTATCTCACTGAACCGGCCGGCACCTTGCGGAAGTACGGGCGAGACCAGGTGACATCGGCAGCCACCGTGCCGGCAGCGAATGTGAGGGTTGCCTGCACGGTCACCGAGGTCACCGCGGCCGCCAAGGTGGCGATCACAGGGGTACGAAGGGTGCCGTTCAGAGCGGGCGCACCATCGTACAGCGGAGGCGAACTGGGAAGCGGCGTCAGGCCTGTGGAGCCGCAACCGAGCGTGAGGCCACGCAGATTCTTCGAGCCGGCAGCCAGGATGAAGTCGATGCACGCCTCAAAGCTGTCACCGATCGCGCCGGCGATCTGGCACGGATTGGAGAAGTTGACCACGCGGCCTGCGGTGGCATTGGTGCCCGAAACCTGGATGCGCTGCGCAGCTGCAGCGCCCATGGTGGTCTTGGAGGCGGCCACCGTCATGGTGTCGTTCTGCGACACGGTCCATCCGGTGGCGACCTCTCCAGTCGCGCCGGTCAAGACGCCTGTGGTGCCAGCGAGTTGCGGGTTGTCGGCCGCAAGCAGCGCGTTGCTGGGGTCCAGATACAGATCCGAGAACAGCGAGGTGTCGCTGATGCTGTTGAGCGCGGTCGCGAACGAGTTGCCGAGCTTGATCGCACCGAGATAGTTCGGATGCAGGCCTTCGATAGTATCGGTCGCCGGATTCCATGTGGCCTCAAGGCTCGGCGTGACGATCACCCGGCGACTGTAAGCCGACAGCGCGGGATCACCGGGCAGGCCTTCGATCAGCGTGTTGAGCGCCTTCCGATCGGCCTCGCGCTGCGGCTGCGTGCCGAGGTTTGTCCACGTGGTGTCACTGCGCGGTAGCACGCGCGACACGACGACGTACTGAGCGCCACCGTCGAGGTAGCCTTTCACGCAACTGCGGATGTTGCCGTAGATGGCCGCAGGCGTGTCCGAGGTGCTGCCAAGGTCGTTGGTGCCAGCCAGGAACGTGACGACCTTCGGGTTCAGCGCGGTGACCTGAGCAATCTGCGTCGCCATCTGCGCCGCGGTCTGGCCGCCGGTCGCCTGATTCCAATTGAGCGGGCGGAAGAAGCGGCCGCGCGAGCCGATGTCGGCATAGGTGGCCCACTGCGGACCGTTGGAGCCAGCGGTGATGCTGTCGCCCTCGGCCACCCAACGGGAATTGAGGGTCAGCAAGGGACGCGGAGGCGCAGATGGAGGCGGCGCGCCATGGTCCTGTTCGTCCTCGCCATAGAGCAGTTCGAACCGAGCTGCAGGCCAGACGCCGCTCACCTGCCCATCCTGTCGCCGCCTGCGCCTCTCGCGCGGCTTTCCTAGCAATGCCATCGTATGGGCCTCCCTTCAGCGGTACAGATACCGGGCGCGGTAGCGGCGTGACAGGCTGTCGGCGTGCTTCTCGAGGAAGCGGGCCTGCCGACGCAGCCACAGCGCCACCTCTCTGCGGCCACGCTCAGTCATGTCCGAGGCGTCGCGGATCACGACGGTGGCCGCCGACTTCGGTTGCTTCTTGGCCATGACCTCTCCTACTTCGACAGGTTCTCGTCGTTGCGGATCGCAAGCTCCGTGGCCGCCGCATACAGCCGTCGCGACAATGCCATCGCGGCGGCCTCGTCCAGCCTGAGCGGCCCCGGCGCGAGCAGTTCGATGTGGTCTTTCTCGACCTTGACCGCGCTGACATCACGCGGATCGAAGGTGGAGATCAAAGACAGGCCGTCCTCAAAGGCGATCGAGACGATCTTGCGGCCATCGGCGGCGACGTACTTGACCTGACTGGCGCCCAGGCTTGCGGCATCGAGAATGCCGAGGCGCACGGTGGCTACCGGGCCGTCGCCGCCGCCGTGCGACCACGTGATCGAGGTGACGATCGGCGAGATGTCGGCATCACCCACGTTGATCCGGGTGCCATGCTGGGTGCCGTCGGATTCGATCTGGATCGTCATTTAGGTTTGCGTCGCTCCCTGCGTTTCAGCTGGTCCAGGGTGAGTTCGTTGCCGCGGACATCGACAAAGCCGGACACGCTGACCTTGCCGGCGCGATAGAGCTTGCCCTTGGCCTTCCCGAGCAGCTTGTCCTGGGTCGCAGCATCCTGGGCCTTGAGCCACTGCCGGAAGGTCTGCCGATATGGCTTTTCGCCCGGCAGCAGAAACAGAAGAGCGCAGCGGCAGCCGTTGTGGAACGGCGGCCCATCATCCTCGGTCTCGACGAAGATGCCGTCCTTTGCACCGCATTCGACGCAGGTGTCGGAATCCAGCGTCGCCGTCACCATCAACCGAGTTCTCGCCACAGCATCATCCTTGACGCATTGGCGGTGTGGTTGACCGCCGAGCGCACCAGATGGGCAGTCGCATGACGCGCCATCGCCAGCGCGCCGTCCTTGAAGCACCGCGCCTCGGTGCCGCGCACTTTCCGGATCAAGACCATCGGTTCGACTTCTGCGACGATCACCTTGCGCAAGAAACGGAACTTGTTGTCGCGCTGGCTCTCGAACGCTTGATGCACAGTCTGACCACGAATGAAGCGCCGGCCTTTCAAGGCATCCGGATCGAACCCCGCCTTAGCCTCGATGCCGCTCTCACCCAGAATCCGTGTACAGAACTCGACCTCGTATTCCGCCACCGCCAACAGCTCCCGCCACAGGCTTTCCATCAGCTCGGCATAGGCCTCGGCGTTGATCTGGCCGATGGTCTTGATCGCCGCGTCGCGGTGCTGGACCGGAATTCGCTCCATCGCGGATGCCGCGAACTTGCCAAGCTCCATCACGATGCGGTGGTCGTGCGCATCGATCCTGGCCAGCGCCTGCCTGGCGAGGCTCGCTGCGACGTGCTGGAGCCCGATGTGGTGGTTGATCTGGCCGTCGTGCAGCTTATTCATCATCGATAGCGCGCTGTCATGGCCTTGTACCCATAAAACCGGCCGCGTGATGCACGAAGACTACGTCAGCTTTGCCTCTATGACGACCAAGTTCGTGCGGCATCGCAATGTGTCGCGATGGGCCAATAAGCGACACATCAAATTTCAATGGTATAGTCGGATCGCCAAGCGGGAGTTGATGAGGCTGGTCGATGATGAAGCGATGGTCGAGAACGATTAGGATTTTTGGTGTCCTGATTATTGCGAGCGGCATCGTATGCTTCATCGTCCAAATGGATGTCGGGCTGAAGTATACAAACCTCGGCAGTTCTCCCCACTGGGTGCCGCCTCAACGCACGGCCATTGATGCGCTCATATTGGGAATACCGGCGCGTTCGCTCGTACTTGCAGGCATCGTTGTTCTCATTGCTGGATTTGCTTGAGGCGGCGAGCCTCCCTATAAGTCCGCTCCGGGTCCAGATTCGGAATTGGCGGGCCAGCGCATTTTGGACCGCTTTCCACCCGGTAGCTGACCTACTCTTCGGCGGTCGTGATGGCAGCCAAGGGCCCATAACCGGAAGCCGCTAAATCTGTTACCTCTTGGCGATCAGAACGCCATCGTGCCAATGCGGGGAGCGGGCTAGTCCACCACCCGTCAGCACTATTCGCCCGTCCCTATCGATCGACGCACCGGTCCAATTATAACAATTGTATGACACGCGGAATGCGCCGAAGGCCAGCTCACCTTCATATTCGACATGGGTGGAACCGAAGATCGGTGCTACGCAGCGCGGGTGGAGAAGAGCACCTTTTGCAGCTTGCGTACTTTCGCGCTGCAACTGCATCGAGACTGCCGTTTGCACTGACTCTCTTCCCTTACTCGCCGTGCTCATGTCGCGGCGCAAGCCCCTAAAATTGATCCGTTCGTGTCGATGAGGACTCACGCTTGAGCCGACATCCAGTTGGAATATTCGAATTTGCAAGTGAGTTGGATCTCAGCGCGAGTAGCGACAGCAGATTCGCACCGCCCGGAATGAAGTGCCTCACCGCGGGTCATCTGCAGTGACGCGTCCAGGCGGAATGCCTAACCGTCTCCTGGCAACACTTCCGGGATCGGATCTCGATCTGTTGCGGCCCGCGCTGGAGACGGTCGCGCTCGATCAGGACGCGATCCTTGCGCGAGCGGGGGACGAGATCGACTATGTCTTCTTCCCTCGCAGCGGCGCCATCTCGCTGATGATCGACATGGCGGACGGGCGGACGGTCGACACCGCCGTAGTCGGGCGCGAGGGGGCACTTGGCCTTCTTTCGGTGCTCGGGTCGTCACCTTCGGCCACTACCGCGGTCGTTCGTGCAGCGGGCACCGCCTCGCGAATCCCGGCGTCGCGATTTCGCGCCGCTTTCAACCGGAGCCCTACGATCCGGCACGCGGTCCAGATGCACGGCAGGGCGATGCT
>NZ_JCAMOR010000068.1:0-43640 GCF_059512385.1 Bradyrhizobium sp. Crot121
CGCGGACGTGGCGGAATTGGTAGACGCAAGGGACTTAAAATCCCTTATATATCCCAATAAGCCATTGAAATCATTACACTCATGTTTTGCAAGCAGCCCATCGAAACCCGATGAGTTGGCTGTAAACCCACCCTGTTTGCAAAACAGTTCAGGCTTCAAAATTCCAGTAAACAAGGTGCGCGCGAGGGGGCGACGATACGCTTACATCCGCGGCACCGACATTCCGCTAGTTCGTGGATTTGTTGGCTCTGATAACGAGTTTGATTCCGCCATCAGGGCGGCGATTGAAAGCCACATCCATCTCGCTAACGCGAAGATGGACGGATGGCGCATGGACGCGGCAAAGACTCTTCATAGGGTCACGATTGCCCGCGCAAGGCATAGGGGGCGCCCCTATACGCTGTCCGCCGCCACCATCGCCGATATGCTTCGGGACGCGACTGACCGCTGTCAAGTAACCGGACTTCCCTTCGACTACCGGGACAAGGCTGTCGATTCCAAGTGGATGCGCCGGCCCATGGCCCCGTCCCTCGATCGCCTAGACAACGAGGGCGGCTACGAAACCGGGAACACCCGGCTCGTCTGCGTCTGCGTGAACGTGGCGATAAACGAATGGGGATTGGCGAACTTTGATGAGGTCTGCCGCGCCTACGTGGCGAAGCGCCGCTTCTGACGGCCGAGACCCTCACCCGCGACGACATCGAAGAACCCCGGCCCTGAGCCGCGCCACCTGATTGGAGATTCAAATGACTGCACCGACGAAGAAAGACTTGGCGAAGATGCTCTCGGAGATGCCTTACGGCCCCCTCTTGGAGATCGCGAAAGAGCTGGTCGAGATGAACCAGGAACCGGAGTTCAACCGCCATCCTGAAACGCCCGCCGGCATGGCCGCCACACTGTACGATTGGGGTGAGGCTTGGGCTCACGAATAGCAGGAGGAGATGGGGAGATGAAAAGCGCCGAGCAGATCGCTACCGATATCGTCGATCAACTATCGTTCTCGTCGAACAGGATGTGGAACGGGCGTCTAGTCGGCGAGCAATATTTCGCCCACGAGTTCATCCGAAAGGCCGTGGAGAGTGACCGCCACGTGATAACCGCTCCGATCACGATGAGCGACATCCGTCTGGTCGCTGGCGAAGGGCGCCTTTCTCAAGGGCAGATAGTCAACGCCGTGAACACGATTCTGCGCCAGAGGTCGGGACAGTAATGCCCCGCCTCACCCGCGTCGGCTCATGGACCTTGGAATCACCTCACCCGATACTGAGTAGCAGCACCGATCGGTCACCCCGGTTTCTGAGTTTGACGCTCCCGGCGTTTTAGTTCGCGTTCGATTGCGGTGCGGATGAGGTCGAGGCGGACCTCGTCCTTGGCTAGGAGGGAATCCATGCGCTCTACCGTCTCCTCGTTGAGAGGAACAGTTAGCCGCTCGGTCCAAAGTTTTTTGCGTCCCATCTCACTTTTTCGTATGTACGATATTGACGACTGCGCGAATATATCGTATGTACGGTTCGTCAGCAAGTGGAGAACGACAATCAGGCGCGCGATAGGAAGGATGAGGCAATGAGCGAAGAACTGCGACTGTGCGGGTACTGTAAGAGTTGGCACAGCAAACCGTGTGGCGAGGGTTGTCATTGGTCACCAACCGACCCGACTTCCGAGCAGGTGCGTGACGCCACCCGCAAGCAGGTGCGCGAGCACTACCGAAAGCACCCGCTTCCTGTCACGTTCGAGTGACCATCCCAGCCAAATCTATGATTTCATAGGAGGCAGACAATGCGCGAATGTTTCGATTGTGAACAGGGGCCATGCCACATGAACTGTGGCCCCGCTCTTGAGCCGAAGTGCGACCGCTGCGACGGCTCAGGATGGATCGTCGTTCGCAATACCTACCCGATGAGCTATGTCGGGCCGGGCCCGGCCCCAGACTATGCGCGCGGTGTTACCGACAGCCGCTGCGACGAATGCAACGGAACGGGTTTTGTGCGCCATGCGTGAACTCCTTCCATGCCCCTTCTGTGGTGAAAAGCTAGTCGAGCATGACGACCATCATGGAACGTGGTGGGCGCACCGCAGCGAGCTTGGTGATTGCCCGATAAGCGTCCACCAGATTTTCGATGAGAGGGACGCAGAGGAATGGAATAAGCGTGCCCCCGCGTCAGCCCCGGCTTCCCTATCAAGGCCGGATGATGAGGGGAAAGAAGTGAAGTGGCCGAACGGCTGCAACGAAACCGTTCCTAGGGCTCTGCGCTATTTGGCCGAAAATGAACGGCCATATGGCCGACAAAAGGAGTTCAATTGGGAGCACCTTTACCGGCTTGCCGACGAAATCGAGCAGATGGCGTCGAGGCCACTCTACGCCGCCCCCGCCCCAGCCACATTACAGGAGATAATGGAGGAAAACCGGAAACTTCGTGAACGCCTTGGCCCGCGCGGCTTGGAAGTGATCGAAATCGGCGGGGCTGGTCACTACGTCAATGAGAAGGTGAAAGCCGAGATTGTCATTCTCCGTCACGACCGGGAAAACCTTTCTCGACGCGTCTCAGAGCTTCGAGGCGGCCTAGCCGACGCGTGGCAGGGCTTCCGCGAGAAAGGGCACTTCGGGGAAGCTGGGCGGATTGAGGCTGTAATGCCAGATCTCAAGACTATGGCAGACCCCGCCTGACCGATGACCGCCTCCGCGCATGCAGAGGCGCGGTTCAAATCTGTGGTGCTGGTAGAGGCTAGGGAGAGGGTGAGAGAGATGGCTGTCAGTCGAAAGCGTAAGCCGAAAGTGCCGGAGCCGACCTATGAACAGGATCTGGCCTATCACATCTGCCGAGCGGTGTACGGCGCGGGCGGCTGCACATGCAGCAAGTCGAGCACAGGAGCGGTCTGCGATACTATGAAGTTCGCTGCCTTCAATGCCGACCTGATAGCAAAACAGAGATATGCTCAGTCCTAAGCCATGAGCAAGGACGACCCCATCCGCATAATCCCCCACTCTCCTGAAGGCATACCGGACACGGGGAGCTTCGAGGTGCGGTTCGCTGATGGGCGGGATTCGGTTTACTTCTATTGGGATGAGAACGCAGGCCGGCGCTCTATCTCAATGAGCACCAAGATGACGCGGAAACAGGCGCTAGAGAAGGCGAAGACATTCGCGAGGAGGATGAGGGGATGAAGCTATTTTCAGTCTGCGCGAACTGCAACTTGATCAAACCATTCGACGGGAAGCGCAGCTTTGGCGACTTCGACACGTGCGAGTCGTGCGGTGAAGGAATGGACCTATGGACCGAGGCGGGCGTGAGAAATGAGAACGGGCGCCGCTTCTATAGTGGCATTGAGCCGCTGCCAGTCCCCGCCCAATAGATGCCCGGAAGTTCTAAGCAGTCGAGCGGCCCCACTGGCTTTGCCAAGCGCCCTCGATACGCCCCAGGTTCGGTCATTGCCCACCTGGGGCGACCTCACGGCAGAAAGAATGGTTGGACGCGCCCCTCGGCAAACCAAGGGCGTCGGCGAGAGCGGAGGATAGGATGACAGACATTGAGAAATTTTGTACTGCGCTTCAAGAAAGCCTTCGCGCCGAAGCAGAGAGGGTTTTCCGAATGGACAACGACAATGACGCCGCCATCAGCGAGGCTCTGCGTCTCGTTGCGGAGGCGGTAGATGCTGCGGTTAAGGTTTGCCTAAAGGCTTAAATAGCCCGGCAAACCAGGGGCGAGAGCGGAGGATAGGATGAGCAGAACGATCTTCAACCGAACGTTTGGGGCGTCAGATCGAGTAGAGGTAAAGGACGACTCATCCTACGATAGCTGCGCCTTTAACGACTGCGAGATGATTGGAGACCCCGCGACGCTGCGCAACGTGTCCTTTGTTCGCTGCAGATTCGATGGGCGCGCCGCAGCATGGGCGATAGCCATTACCGAGCCTCACACTCTGATGACGGTAGACTTGCGGTCTGGTAACGTTGTCCCTGGCCCCGCTTCTGATCGGGGCGCCTCTTTCCCGGGCAATTTGCGTCGCAATTAATGCCATGGTCCACCGCCTTCCAGTCCCCCATCCCCGTGCCCGGTAGGAAGCCGATAGAGACCCTCAGAGAGGCCGGTCAGTACATAGCCTCTCTACCTAAGTCAGAGCAGGAGAACCCCCACTGGCAGGCCGCCTGTGAGGCTCTGATACTGGTTGCAGAGCGTGGGGGAGATACGAATTTGGCTCGGATCGGGATGCTGAGGGCTTTGAACCACGGCGAGCCCAAAACGTTCACCAAGCGTAGGAAGCCCGTCAAGCGCTACAGGATCATCCCATGACCGGGAAAACAGTCTGGATCTACGACAACGGCGAAATCTTCAAAAGATTCGACTCTGAAGACGAAGCCCAAGCCTGGTTCGCCATACACGACCCTGAGGGCGTCGCATTCAAGCACGAACTGAGCGACCTGCGTCCAGCCGGGTCAGCCGATCAATACGGCGTGCCGAGGGCGGATGAGAGTAGCTAGCGCTTCGTCTCCCTTGTGGCGATCTCGCCTGCGCAGGCGATATATCCGATATGATCGACAAAATCGTCGATGTTGAACAAGCCCGCTTGCGCCCTCGCCTTCTTCAAGTCAGCCATCATGAAGCCCACGTCAACCGCGCTGATCGGCGCTTCGGGATTCGGCCGGTTCTGCAGATAGACCGTCCAGTAAGCCGCGATGCGCGCGAAGGTCTTGTGCTTATCACCATGCTGCTCTGCACGGTCGCCGCCGATGAGTTCAGCGGCCTTGGTGGCGATGTCTGTTGCGTTCATTTCTCACCGTGTTCTTGCAAATCACTCTATCACAAACCTCGCAAATCACCTATAAATTACGGTGTTTTTGGAGATTCACACATGCGCCATTTTGAGTTCTTTTACGGATTCCCGGGTACGGCTTACGACGTCCGCGCGATGAGCGAGGAAGAGATTAAAGCGTATCAAATCGCCAATCTCGCCAAGGCTCAGAACGTGCCCCTCACTCAGCAGAACTATCTCGGGATGCTGAACTGGAATCCGAATCCCAAGCCGCTTGATGAGCGCTTTGCAGACTTCAAGGTTCGGCTGGCCGCTGCGCTGGCGAAGTATCCTCACCTCGCCTAGTCCTTCTCGAACTTGAACGCGCGCCGCACAGCAGCCGTCGCCCTTGCATCTCGCGCGCTCTGCACCTCGATTTGTCCGTGTTCGTTGACACGGAAATTGAGGACGTGAACCAGCCCGCAGTCGCAGCATTGGGATTTGTGCTTACGCTTGGTGACGACGATCCACTCCCCATCCTCAACGTGGTAGTAGTCCGTCCTGCTCATACCCGGATCAGCTCCCCGCGGAATTGGACGTGCCGATCGTCCCACTTCGTAATCAGCTCGGGGTACATCAGCCGGCCGTCGCGATACGTCAGGAGCGCAAACCCCGATCTCCAGTCCAGCGGCGAATCCTCCGTGTAGCTGAAAGCGCGATGTTCCTTGTCAGCCACGCAGCCAGTATCGACGCCATAACGATCATAAGGACGATAGTCAGAAAGTGGTCGAACGTTCTGCGAATGGAGATGCCCCGTTACCATGCTGACGCCAGCGTTGAGAGCGTTTGCCCGGGTGGCACCCTGCCCGCCCTTAAAGCGATGCTTGACCATCGTAGCGCCGCCCTCAATGCCTTCGTTGATAAAGCAGGACATGGCCTTGTCCCACGCTCCGAAGTGATCCGAGAGGTGGACGCCCTTGATGCCGCGATACTGAGGGGCGAGATTGGCGATCATGGACTCGAACCGGGCATCATGATTTCCCAGCGTCCAGACCTTGTGAGTGCCGCGCTTGCAGGCCATCACGATGTCATGGAGATGGTCTTGCGCTGCCTCGATCTCTTCCTGTGGATCTGGCGCCTTCTCCCAATTCTGGGGATGTCGGCTGATCCGCGGGAAGTCCATCACATCGCCATTGAGGATGACAGCGGATGGCTTGATGTCGGCGGCGAACTTCTTGAAGGCCCGAAGGCAGGTTGACGCTTCGCCAGGCCAGATGTGGAAGTCTGAGCCTATAAGAACTGTTCCGTTCTTGATCTGAAGCGAAACGCGGCCGGGGTGATGAACTTCGATCTTGGAAGGCGGCTGAGCGGTAGGTATGATGTTGGCCCGGCGCCGTTGGACGGACCTTACATTTACTTTCAAGATTCTCGCTGTTTCTGCCGCTCCATGTTGTCGGAAAAGTGCCTCAAATTCTGCATCGCTGCAGCGAGCCCCCGAGTTCATTCGGTCCCCTATTTCCCTAGAGCCGCTTTGATGCCGACCCAAACCGCCCCAATAACGCCCGTAGCGATCACGGTAACGACCGTCTTGAATGTGAATGATTGCGCTTGCTCTACGCTCTTTCTCCATCTGCGGAGATGGGCAAAATCGGCGCGCAATTCCCTTCGGTCTTCATCTTCAAGGCCAAAGGAATTGAGCATCGTGGCGAGCGTGGTCTCGACGACTGCCTTGACCTCTGCCTCAGTCATTCGAGATTTCTTTACTGTTTGTCGGCATTTCTATTTCCAGCCTTATCGAGGGTGATGCTTCGATGGGGTCAGGCTCGCTGCGATGTTTCAGCCATCGTGGCGGGCCGCTTACTCAACGCTGTTTGAGGATGCGAGCGATGTTCTCGAAACCGCGCTTGCCAACGTAGAAGACCATGATCCACCCGGCCCAAGTCAGGGCTTCGCCGGTCAGTGGATCTGTGTTGAAGATGTTTGCCGTGTATCCAGCAAAGCTGCCTATCACCTTGTCCCATAGGGTCAGCTTTCCGAAGTAGATCACCATGAGATAGCCGAACAGCTTTTCCGGCTCCCATGGATGACCGATCTGGGCGCGCTTGGTTTGCCCTTGCTCCTGCAGTTCAACTGTTTGCGCGGCGATCTCCTTGCCGGCGAGATCGGCCGCTATGGCCTTATCGTCCGTCGTCGCCTTGAGATGCGCGTTATAGGCGTCGATCAGCCCCTTGATGACAGGGCCGCCGAGGAACGACAGGATGGCCATCCACATTACTGATGCCACCCTCTACGGCGAGCCATCGTCCACCAGCCCTCAGTCAGAAGCCCGATGAAGCCGGCGACAACGAAGTTCGCGACCTCGAAGATATTTGGGTCGTTCACGTCGATCGCGAGCCCGGCCTTTGCGACCCAGGCTCCGACGACGTAGCGCAGCAATATCCGCGTGATTGGGGCGGCGATGGGGAGCATCAGATCTTGGCCTTCAGCTTCTCGATCTGGTCGTTAAGTTGGCCGATACGATCCTCGGCGCCCTTGTACCAGAGCAGAACCTTGTCCTTGCAGAACCAGATGAGAGCGCCACCAGCAGCGAAACCGAGAGCAAATTCAAACATTGGCTATTTCCTTTTGAAGATGGCCGAGATGGCCGAGACGATGGCAGAAAGAAAACCGCCCCAGGCTGAGGGCTCTGGGGCTGGGGTAGGCACGGGAGTTGGAGCAGGTTGAGGCGGCGGTTTCGCCTCGCCGAACGAGATGGACGGATCTAGAGCGATCATCGCGAGCAGAAGACCCGCGCAGCCCGGCTGCTGATCGACGTGGTTCGGATCATACTTGCCGTCAGCGACGTACTTCCCGGCCGTGTATTGATCAGTGCCGGCCCAGAGGTACGGCGAGGGCTTGCCGCGGTTGGCGTACCCAGCGCCGTTGTACAGCTCGAGGTTCGTGAGCGCCGGCCCGATGCTCCAATCCTTCTCCCGCGCCAGATACGGATGGCAGTTCACCAGCGCATCAACCGCCGCCTCTTCCCAGCTCTTGAACGGCCCGCGCCCGGCTGGGACATGAACCGAGACCCGATTCCAGGGATCGCCCTGCGCGAGCGAACCCGACCAATCCTGCGACGATTCCCGCATGTGGATAACCGCGATCACCCACCACGGAACGCCGGTCTTGGCCTCTACTGCCTGATAGCGTGCTTTGGCCCCGACCAGCCGCTTGGCTATTGCCGTAAAATCACGGGTCAGCTTGGCTTTCGCCCAGCGGTCAGCGTTCGCCCGGGTTAGGGCGTTGAGGTCTGGCATGGGGCTCCTTGCCCGTTTTGGTTGAGGAAGTAGTCAGATACCGCGCAGCGTTTGCACGCTAACGGGCACTTGATCGTTTGCTCTTGCTGCGGCCGGTTGCGGCGGTTATGGTCCGCGCCGCAAATTGGAATCGGAAGTTCAGTGACACTTAAAGTAGAAGCTCGGTTAAACCGGCTCGATCACTTACGATTATTCACAGTCACGCAGCGAAGATGGATGTTGGCAATTGCATGTTGCCTTTTCATCTTCATGGTTCAATCTGTGTTGTTCTCGTTTGGCTACCGACTGACAGCAGATGATGTTGAGGCGCACTATTTCGCGCTCGATACGGTTCAGGCTTTTCTAGACTACACAGGTCGCATGGCCGTCGCATCTGGTCGAGTCGGCCATTACGTTGCAGTACCGGTGAATATGGCGGGAGCGTTCGCCAGCGATTATTTAGCGGCACGGCTGTTTTTTTCGATTGTGTTTTTCGGAAGTTTTGTTGCCTTCGCCGTCCTTCTCGGCCGGTTGATGCGGGCGCCTCGTCTCATCGCCCCGCTGTCTCTTGCTTATTTGATATGCTGCCCACTTTTGTTCAGCCACACGCCCCCGAATGCGTACCCATTACAAGTAACGTTGCCATTCCTCGTCATACTACTTTGCCGCATTTTCCTGATCGGAAGAGAATACGAAAAGGCGGTTGGCGTCGTTCGCCTTGTGCTCATGGTCGCAATCACGGTCGGGAGTGAATATACGCTTCTCTTCACCGCAGGTGTGCTCATCGTAGAACACTCGATCCGCAACGCGGACAATATGCGAGGTATGCTTCGTAGCAAGTTGTTGTGGGCCGATTTTGCTACAATGGCGGTAGCGCTCATACCTTACACTTTTCGCTTCGCCGCACCTTCCGTATACGGCGGCAACCAACCGGACGGCATTAGCGATATCCACGCAGTTCTGTCGATCCTTTGGCTTCACACTTGGAACGGAACTATTTTCGCTCACCTTGGCGTTCGCGCCATTCTTGAATCCTGGAAGGTGCTCGTTGCCGCCAGCGGTCTAGCTTTTGTTGCCGCCCTTGGCGCCTTTCTATTGCCGCTCGGCACCCGCCCGCGAGTTCGTCTAGTCTCAATTGTGTGTCTAGCGCTGTTGGCCGCGTGGTTGTGCGTTATGCTGCCGCCATCCACGAACAAACGCTTGCATGACTGGTGTAGCATCAGCAACGAATGTACTTACACGACGAGCCGCCTTGCCTACTATTTCGTTATCCCTGCGGTGTTCTTACCGATCATAGTCTATTTTGATAAGTCGGCGCTTGCGTTGCTAACGGCAGCTCTTGTCTTTTTCGGCTTTTCACACAACTGGACCTTGAGTGCGATGATGCGCAGCTATGTCCACCCATACAAAGAGGCCATTTACTCGGCGTGTGCCATAGACCCCGCGAAAGCGCTAGCCGCGCTAGACCCTGAAAACCACATATCCATGCACCCTTGGATGGATAGATCGGCTTACTGGTCGCGCTTAGCGATCTATGAAAGATATCGGCAGGGGTGCTAGAAGTTGGCTGATGCCAACAAACCTAGACCCTCGCTTCCCACACAAAGTTGTAGGAACCGGCCGCGATGCCGCCGTTGAGTTGTACGTTCAGGACCGACGAATTCGCAGTGACCTCGCGGATATATATCGGGATGGTCGAAGGCGGCGACGTTCCGGTGATCGGGAATTCGCCCAAATACGACGAGTTGCGCACCGTGAAGAAAGCCGGTGTGGTCGCCAGCCCGTGGGGGATCGCGAACGAGGACCCGCCGCCGCCGTATGTAAACACGCCCGTCCTGTGGTACAGGTTCTTGCCGGCGAGATTGCCAAGAACGCGGCAATTGGCTTGCTGCCCAGAGGGCATAAGGACAGGGTTGGAAACCGTGCCAGGATTCCCGCCCGTAATAGTCACATTAAGAGCTGTTGTGGCGGCGCTGAAATCAAGGAAAGCGGCTGTGCCGTCTCGGTAGTTACAGCTCGTCACGTCGAACGTGTCAATGGTAGTTCCGGCTGCGGCGTCAATGAACTTCCCAGCCGCCTTGCTGACGCAGTTGGTGATGACAACCGACCGCGCCTCCGATACCACCTGGAAGGCGGCTTGACTTCCGCCATACTGGCCGCCCGCAAAATCCATGTCCTTTACGAACCCAAGGTACACAGCCGGGTCACTTGCGCTAGCTCCCACTGCGTAGCAGCTTTCGAAGAAGAAGCTCCTGATCGCGTTGCCCGTACCAATGCTACCTTCAAGTCGGATCTGGTTCCGCTTTCCACCTTCAAACACGCATTGCGAGAAGCGAGCGTCTCCAAATAGCGTCGCCAGGGATATGACTCTGAGACAGTCGCTCGTGCAGTTAGCCGGGGATGACCTGAAATTCGTAACGATGGCTGACCCGAGCTTGTCCCAGAGCATACCGTAACGACACGTTGAGCCGTTCGGCGTGATCTGCTCACAGTCCGACATAATAACATCGAACCCAGCCGATGAATCGCCGACTGCGTTGAAGTGTATGTCCACCGCGTTGTACCAAGTGATGCGGTGCAGATAGAGATAGAAGACGGTGCCGTTGACGTTGAGGTTTCTGTAACCCCCATCGAGGGAGATGTTCTTCAAATGGACAAGGTTGGTTGGTCCCTCGATGTGAATGAGATACTGTGCCGTCTTGGCCGCATCGAGATCGCCAATGACACGGAAACCGTCAAGGGTACACTGCGAGGTGATGTTGAGGCCCTTGCCGTTGTGCGTTACCCGGAACTCTGACTTGAGCGGGTTTCCCCTTATGGTCAAGATGCCGTTGATGTTGACGGGCGCGTTAAGTCTGCACTTCAGCCCAGGCGCCTGACCCGGCGCGCCCGAGAAAGTCAGAAAGTTAACCCACGCCTGAATGGCTGCGCTGTCGTCCGTGCCGGTCGTGCCATTCCAGTCGAACTTTGCGCCGAACCAACGAGGATCAACGCCATCGGCCTGCCACGCGCCATCGCGCACCCATGCGCCAGAGGTCGCGGCAACTGCGGTAGCTTTGATATAGACGCCTTCATTCGGGTCGTTGGTTATCTGTCCTGAATAGTCGCCCGCCTGCCAGACGAACAAGCCTTGACGGCCTGCCTCATCAAGATAGGCGATCGTGTCTTTCGTGGTATCGAGCGCCTTCAATGCCGTGCGCGTCGCAACGGTAATCAAACCGGAGCCCGACGCATCCGACAATGGGGCGATAGCCCATCCGTTTAGCTCGATGGACGGATAGAGGATAACTGCTGCAAGTTGATCCGCGCTGGAATGTATCGTCCAGTTCGCCTGCTGCATGATCGTAGTGCCGCTGCCCGACGGCGTGATCGTGATTGTGTGATCGGTTACAGCCGATGACCAATCAACAATCACCAGAGCCTTGCCGGCCTGATTTGCGAGGAGAGGCAACGTCAGGGCCGTTGCGGTGGGCGACGTGCGCTGAATGGCAGCCAGCGACGTGCCGTCATCTATGGTATCAGATGCACCAGTGATAGATTGAAACGAACCGGACGAGAATGACGCAGGCGATATCGTATTCCACTCGCCTGTAAATTTGTTCCAGATGGCAAATAGAGAATTCGCCGGATCGAACTGCGACGCCTGCGAAAGCCTCGAGTAGTCGAGATCCAGATTGTAGGCCAGTCCATCCTTGGCAACTGCGATGCCTGTACGCCCGATCAGCGCAGCCGGAAGTTTGGTCCTGACCTTCAGCTTAAGACGGTTAGACATTCAGTTGCCCTCAAGAATAGCGACATCACCGATGATCAGATCGGTGATGAATCCGTTAATGGTGATTTTGACGCCGCATGGATATGTGCCCGCGCAGAACTGGTGCACATCGTTCTCGTTGAACTGCCACTGAAACCCAGGGCCAACAATCACGACTTGACCGTTATCGAGCGTTGCGATCTCGCGACGGCAGCCGTCGTGGTCCTTGATGTAGACCCCGATCGCAACCGTATAATCAGGGCTGCTCAGGTCGATCGTCGAGCCGTCGTCCTCATCCACGAGTTCGACGACATCGCTGAGCCACGTTGCGCGGTTCGAAATGGTGGCGACTTGGCCAGTAAACATCGGCGCGCCTCAGAGCTTAATGAAGATTGACATCACCATCGTCGGCTGAACGTTCGGGATGGTGGTGGAGGAGCCGCCTGTGTTGTTTGATGTGGCAGAGCCGCCGCCGGCAAACGTTCCGGACACGCTCGCCGGGGCATTGACCACACCAGTACCTGGCCCCGAAGCTAGCGGTGCGCCGCCAGCCTGAAACACCGAACTGGTCGTGCCGGAAATGCTGCCAGTGACGCTAACGACTGACGTAATCGTCGGGATCAGGCTTGGCGTAAGCGTAACGGTCTGCCCATTGTTTCCGCTATTCACCTGACCAAGCGTAGTGGCCGCAGCGCCAAAGCCCGGCGAGCTCAAGCGCCCTGCGGCCGTGTTCCCCATATCGTCAAGGCCAGCGATGACACGGCCACGAAGGTCGGGGGTAGCTATGACTTTATTTGCTGCGAAATCATTTGCGCAATTGCCGCTTCGGGCTGGCGTCATGACCAAGTTTGGATCATTGGCGCAGAGATAGACGAATAAAGCCTGCGTATCGGCATTCGCGCGCTCAGTAGCGCCACTCGTTGCCGAGCCAATCGTGCGGCCGTTGGCGCGGACGAAGCCCGCAAGCGTCCCGGTGCCGTAAACGACCTTCATGTCCCCGGTGGAAAGGACCGTCGTCGGATCGACGGAGCCACCCCCGCCCCCGCCCGAGCTCGGGCCGATAACCAGGATATTGTCTGCAACGACCTGATCGACGCCGGCCGCATTGGTGAGGCGGACCTTGATCTGGCCATCGGCAAGGAAGAACTGCCCGAGACGCCCCGCGGAATCGCAGGTCATCGGGTTGGGCTGCGGAATGGTTAAATTGGTGTCTTGGTAGGCGTTTTGCGGCGTTGCGACCGTGCCTGCCTGGTAGAAGTAGAGCTTGCACTCCGAAAGCGGCTTGCCGAGGGAATCGAACTGCTGCGATAATGAGAAGGAAATGGTGCCCGCCGACATTGCCGGCGAGGCAATTCCCAGCGCGAGAGCCAGGGTCAGGAAGAAGCGTTTGAGCATTGACGTACCCATGAAAAAAGCCCCGCGATGGGGGCTGCTGTTATGGTGCGTTGCGGCGTTGATGCTAGGGCCTTGGCCCCTGAACATTTGGCTGGTCATCGGCGCGGCCTACGCCTGCCGCTTGAAGGGCGGGAATGCCAGGAGACTGCTCGCCGCCGACACGCGCGAAACTCCGATCGAAGGTCCGCAGCGAGTTGAAGAGGTTCTGATTGCGGGCAATCGTCTGGATACCGCGGGTGATAGTGCGCGGATCATTCGAGACGAGCATTTCAGCCACCCGGCGCGAAAGGCGCTCGTTGATCGCATTGCGTCCGCGCGCCGCCCCGTACACGAGAGCAGCATTCACGACCGCTCCGGGATCAGTAAACGGATTGATCCCGCCGCCTGAAAAGCCATAGGCGCCGCCGGCAAGACCAAGCTCAGCCAATTGCCGCGCTGTGGTCGAATTGCCCTGCACGGCGTTACGGGCCAGATCCATGATGCCTTCGACCCGCAAGCCGGCCTCGAGTTCGGCCGCGCGCTGTGGGCCAAGGGCGATGTTGAGCTTTTCCCGGGCGGCGGGGGATTCCGCGATCTTGTTGAGTACCGAACGGCGGTCGCCGATCTGGTTCAACGTCTCCACGTAGCGAGACACGAAGCCATCTTGGAATAGCTGGCGCTCAGTCGGGGACATCTGGGCCAGTGCCCGCCGCGCCTCCGCTGCGCTCATGTTGCGGCCGACGAAGTTCTGGCCGGCCTCCAAGGCATCGCGAGCACCGAAGAAGTGAGCCGCCCCCGCGCGAGCCTGTGCATAGCTCGGCACAAGCTGGTCAAGATGGTCTCGCAGAACGCGCGAGAAATCCTGCGCATCCCGCGTTCCTACCTGATCGAGGTTTTTCTTTACCGTATCCCAGAACTGAAGGCTGGGCAGCGCCACCGTCCCGTTAGCGTCAGTGCGGAGCTCCATTCGGCCCGTCTGCCGGTTCATCACAAAGGGATTACGGACAGGCGTGAAGCCACGGCGAGCGGCGTCGTTTGCCCCCGTGATGGTCGCCTTACGAATGGCATCCTGCACAACGGGTGCCTGCGAAAGCTGGTCTAGGCCATCGTCCCACAGCCCCGCGGCGCCATCGCGGTAAGCGCGCTGATAAGCCGGCCGATTGACGTTCCGGCTGGCCTGAAGCAGCGCTTCAGATTGCGCTTCTGCGTCTGGATAATGGAACGTGTTGCGAAGCCAGTCCGTAACGCGGCCAGACTGGCCCTCAAATCGATCGTTGATAGCCCGGTTAAGGACTGCCCTACCCTCTGGCGAGGTGTTGGCGGCCGACCGAGCAAGCGCCCGCGTGGTCTCGCCCCCGAGGTCGCCGATGACGGCAGGACCGCCACCTTGGACGCTCGCCGCGAACTCGCCAGGCGTGAGACGTTGCGCCGCCTGCGGGTCAATGGCCTGATCGCGTTCGATCGCAGTCACGACACGACGCGCCGCCTCGCTGTCAGGATTGCGAATGCCGCGGACAGTGTTGGCGATCGGAGTTGCAACGGCTCGAGCACCGCGCACCACGCCCTCGATAGCGGCCGGCGCAGCGCCTCCCAGAAGGCCGCCAGCGCCAGCGCCCACGGCAGCGCGGGAAATCCTATCGACCGCCCCTTGGCCCTCGCCAGCGCCAGCGGCGCCGCCCAGGACCGCGCCAGTACCGGCGCCTGCCGCCATGCGACCCGCCAGCGTAGACGCGCCAGCACCCGCCCCTACGGGCAGCACAAGGGCGCCCCCAATGGTCCCAACCGTGTTGGCAATCGGATGCTGTTCCTCAGCCGCCTGGTTCGCTGCCCGCTCCCGTGCCACCGCAGCGTCATAGCGCTTCTTGGCTTCGGGGTCGCCGGTCCAATACTTGAGCGCACCGCTGATCAGCGCCGAGAGGCTGGCAGGATCGTTCGGGTTGACGCCCGACGCTTCGACGAGACCACGGATTTCATCGCCAAAGTTGGCCGTGAAGCCCTGTGCAGCGCCACGAGCGGCAGCGTCCAGCGCGCCACGATCAGCGGGGACACCAGGAGGTGGCGCACCAGCGGGCGCATCAGGCGCGGCCTGTGGGGCTTCAGGAGTGATGTAAACCCGGCGAGCGCCAGAGGGAGAAGTAGCCGGCCGCGCTTCGGCAGGAGCCGCAGGCTGCTCGTCGAACTGATCGAAGAAGTTCGCCGCCTGCGGTGCTGCCGGGCTCATGTTTGGCTGCGCAGCAAAGGCCATTGCTTGCGGCGCCTCCGGGGCAAACTGATTGACCGCAGCGACAGCATCTTGAGGGCCAAGCGCTTTGTTGAAGCGCCGGCTGTACTCCGCAACAGTCGTCCCGAACGCATCCCGAGCGTTCGGGTTCTTCATCCCCTTCTCGCCAGCAAACCAAGCCCGAGCGGCGCCGTCCGGACCGTATTTATCGACGTACTGACCGAACTTGCCGTTAAAGATGGCGTCCTGAAGCTGAGGGTTTTGGATAAATTCCTGCGGCGAAACCTCGCGCCCAAGGACTTCCTTCGACCACGGGCGAACGTTTTCGCTCATGACCTGATACTTGCCGAGCGCGCGGCCCATGCTGCCGGTGTCAGGACCAACAGCGCGATAGTTGCCGCCGCTCTCAATAGACGAGATCGCGTCAGCATACGGCGAAGAGGCTGGCGCAGAGGCCGCGCTATCGAACTGGTCGAAGAAATTGGCCAATTATTCTTCCCCACCACCGCCAAGGGCGGATTTAGCGGCACCGCTGCCGTATTTGGCATCGAACTGCGCCGACAGGCGCGGGTCTTTCTTCAGGGCTGCAATCGCCGCCGCGGGCGCCGAGACGGCGGGCTTCGATGTAGTCTCCGTCTGCTTCTGATATGGCGCGAGCTTGCCATTTGCGTCGAAAACGTACTTTGGCCGGTAGCCGGCGCCGGCATCGCGCGCCATGCCTTCAATGACCGTGCGCCGGTTCGCGGCCTTTTGCGCGACCACTTCAGGAGGATCATTCGGAAGCGGGAAGTATTGCTTGTCGCCGCTCTCAAATTCAGATGGCGAGATAGCCGCGCCGCTCTCTTGGCGAAGCTTTGCGTTCAGGAAGTTTCTCTTTGCCTGATCTAGTTGCAGATACTCCTTGGAATGAAGGTAGTTTCTCGCATAGTCGCCAATCGGCGCCTTTTCGATAGCGTATTGCGTCGGGGTATTCGCATTTGTGAGCCCCGGCTTCCCATCAACTCCGCTGAATATTCCTTCAGACTCGGATAGGCGATCAGCGAACCCAGCAGACTTCATTTGTTCGTTATTCTTGAACGTCTGACCGGCGTAATAGGGGTTATTTGGTCCCGCAGACGTCGGCGCGCCCGTGCTGATCGGACCCTCTGCCCCGTCCGTGTTCACGCGAACAAGCGTCGTCTGCCCAGTGTTCGGATCGGTGATTTCCTTGATAGTGAACTTGTCCTTGTTGAACGCTCGATCGGCATTGCTCTGCGCGCGCTGCGCCTCGGTTTGCCGGAAACCAAATTCCCGATCAGCTCGAGCATCAGCAACCGCATCCCGGCCGCGCTGATACTGCGTGTTCGCCGCGGTGCTCGCCAGTTGAGCAAGCGACAGGCCCAGTGTGCTGTTGTAAGGCAAAACGCGCGTAGCCAACGCAGCCAGGCTCTGCGGATTGCTCGCATCGAGCCCGCTGCCCAACGCCTCTTTCACTGCATTCTCAGCCTGCGAGCGCTGGTAGACCTGTCCGAGCTGGGCCAAGGGCGAGAAGTCAATCCCGCCCGAGAACGCCTGGACTGGCTGGATCTGGAGAGGAGCTACCGCCATCTATCAATATCCCGAGGGCGAGCCGCCGCCCATGAAGAGATTGCCAAGACCGAGCGCTGACGTGCCGCTCTTGAGGGCTGAGCCAAGGCCACCAAAGCCGCCACCAGCAGCCAGCGACGCGAGCGACAGCCCCGCGCCCAGCAGGTTCTTGGCGCCGGCTGCCTTGCCTGCGGCCTCGAGATTGTTCGCCGAGGTCATGCCGGAGGTGTAATTGCCGAGCAGCCCGGTTTGGTTCTGCGCATACTGGCTCGCGAGATCAGCCAAGCTGCCATAGCCCGCGGCTTGTCCTTGCGTCGCCGTGATGTTGTTCTGGTTCACGCCGGAAAGCGCCGACAGCCAGTTATTGTATTGCTGGTTCTGGTTGTTCTGCGCGAAGTTCAGCGCATCGAGATCAGCATTGCCGCTGTTCGCCATGCCCGCAGCCGCGCGACGACGATTGATCGCATCAAGACCGGCGTCAATGCCCTGCTGATAGCCCGGGCTCGTCGTGAAGGCGGATTGCGCGTTCTTGGCCGCGTCTGCGCCGTTGATACCAAGCGCATCCAGGTAAAGAGAAGTCCCCTTTCCGTACTGGCCGGCCAGGTTCTTGTAGAGATCAGTTGCGCTGTTGAGGTTCTGCTGCCCGGTCTGATAGCCTTGACCGAGGAAATCCTGACCATAGCCAAAATAGTTCTGGTAAAGCCCGCGATTTGCGTTCGCCGCGTCTTTCTCGGCGCCGCCGCCGAACAACGTATCTAGAAAGCTGGCCATTGATTGATTCCTTTAAGCCCAACTGACGGATACAGAGCCGTTGGCTCCCGGGTTGCCATGAGGTCCATTCCCTTCGCCCCCGGCGCCGCCCGCGCCGACAACGACGGTCACCGTGCCGCCTACTGCGAGTTGCCCCGCGGCGTATGTCTTGACCGCGCGGCCACCGTTCCCGCCGTTGCCCGTGGTAACGATCGAATGAAGGCCGCCTGCCGCGCCGCCGCCCGTCGTATTGGTGTCGCCACCTGATGCTGTACCTGCAGCGCCATCCGCGCCGATGCCGTTATCAAGCCCAGTGAATTGACCGCCCTGCCCACCGTTGCCGGTAACGCTGCCGAAACTGCTCGCGCCGCCGTTCTGTCCTTGGGTTGCCCTGAATTCAGAATTGCCGAAACCGTATTGGTCCGTGCCGCAGCCTCCACCACCCGCACCAGGGACATCAGCCGTCAGCGTGTTGTAGAGCGGAACAGTGAAACTGAATGTCCCCGGCGTGGTGAAGGAAACCGAGCCAGGCACCACCACCGGCCCACCGTCGGGGTTGTGATAGGTTAGAATCAGCGCCTGGACAGGCATCAGGTAAGGCCCACACCTGAGATCACCCAAGCTACGGTCCCGACCTTCAAGGCAGTCGCTAAACCGAAATTCGCAAGAGTCCTATTCCCGAAGGAAGGCGACGCGGCGCCATTCATCAGAATCATGGTATCGCCGCAGGCAATCGTCAGCACATTTCCCGCAAGCGCCGTATTAACGAAGGTGATCGTCGTCCCGATCTCATATGCAACGCTGCTGTTCGCCGGGATGGTGAATGTGTGGCTGCCGCTGGCCAGATAGATGTGCTTCCCGGCATCCGATAGAACGCAAGTGTAGTCGCCGGTCTGGCTGTTCTGCGGGATAAGTCCCGCACTCGATGCAGCCCCGCCGCCAACCGCGCCCGCAATCAGCTTTAGCTTTTCGTACCAATCCGGATTGATCGCGTTTCCGATCATGATCGGAACGTCGTAGCCCGGGATCTCAACCGTCATCGCAACCCGTCAACTTGCATGTCGGCACCCATGAACGCGAAGGGCACGTTGCTCGTCTCATCAAAGCGCCAGCGCACGCCCTGCACTTCCGCTTGACCCCAGATCGCCGATCGCACCCGCTGGTCAGTCAAAGCTTGCCGGCCAACCTTGATCGCCCGCGGATTGCTCCAATTCATCCCGCCATTGCGGGAAACCGAAATCTCAACAGATGGATCGGTCTGCACAGGGTCATTCCCCGTCGCAATGCCGACGCCCTTGGTGCAGTAGAGCTCGATCCCATTGACCCGCACAGGCGACGGGAACGCGCCCATCGGGCCGGTCTCGATCCGCATACGAAGCGGGTTGCCAACCTCGTCCTGGGTCTCGGCGTCGATCTCGAGCAGATTGCCCGTCAGCTTATCGCCGCAGAGCCATTTGCCGAACGCCTGCACCGGGAACAGCCCGCGCCAGTCCTGGCGAAGATAGCTCTGACGCTCAAACCATGTGTTGATCGTGGTATCGAACACCCAGCACCAATTAGCGCCCTGCACAGCAACAAAGCCGGAGCCGACCGCATGCACCGAAACCGTGATCGCGGATTTGTCTGCTTCCAGCCTGATCAACTTCTCAAGTTCAGGCGTCGAAATCGGAACAGGCGTATAGCCGTCGAGCCGAGAGACACGATAATCGTCCCCGACAAGGAAGATGCCCTTGCCCCAGCCGTCCTCGTCGCCGGCAATGGCATAAGGCCCGACCACACCGCGGGCGATCGTCGCGATGTAGGAGAAGAAGTATCCCGTGTCGTTCTGGCCACCCCAAACCTCCATCGAAGCCGAGCCAACCTGAAGGATCTGGCCGTTGCCGAGCGGCATCGAGCAATAGAGCGTGTCCGGTTTGCTTTCCGCAGCGGCTTGGCTGAGTGAATTGATGTTCAGCGCGTTAACGTCCGAGTTTCGGATCGTGCCGTCACCATAAGTGAAGTTGAACACGCCCTTGTGGTACTTCACGCTGTTGGGTTGGCCTACGGTCGTGCCAGGATATGAGGTCACCGCACCGGCCGAAATGATCTGAGCGCCGTCACCAGGAGACACGATCACGATGTTCGGAGTCGTCGCGTTATCCCGCGCCATGAACACAGGAACAGTTCCGCTCACCGTGCCCGTCAACTGCGTGCCAGCCCCCCCAGCAGAGGTGAAGCTGAACACCCTGTTCCCGACGACGGCGTAGAGCGTCGAGCCGACGAGCAGTCGCCCGCGGAAGTTCGTCACGCCCGTTGCGCCCCAGCTCTTAAGCCCCGGCGCCCGCCAGTAGGCGTATTCCTTCCCAGCCGTTGCAGCTAGCTTCTCAGGATAGCAGTTGATCAGCCTTCCGCCTGCCGCCTGCGGATGCTTGCCCGGAGCTGACAGAAGCGGGAATGGGACCGCGACCATCAGCGATAGCCGTTAAAGTAGCCGCGCCAATAAGGCCTAAGCGCAGGATCGATGGCAAGCGTGCGCCTCGTCCTCGACGGAGCGGAGAGATACCGCAAGCGGTCCTCATGTGCGTTAACAGCCGTCAAATCTAGCGGCGCATTCGAGAACTTCGACGCAGCATGCACCGCAATGAGCCGCGCCAAGGTCTCGAAATACTTCAGCGGGATATCGTCTCGATCGCCGACGTAGACGACCCCTGACACTTCCTCGAGCACCTGATCGATGCAGCTATCAATCGTGTCGTGCTCGACAGCGCCCAACGCCTCGCCCGGCACATACTTACCGAGGAGCGCGGCAACCTCGTTGATGAGCTGTTCAGCAGTGCGGGAGGTCATGGCTTCTCCGCTCCATCAAGAAAGGGGCGGCCCAATTAAGAGCCGCCCCAAGTCGTTTAGCCGGAGACGCGGACCGCAAGGCGCGGATCGATCGTCTTGACACCGTAGATGCAGTCAAGACGCCAGGTGCTAACGTCGTTCACGCCGTCATAGTACGGGATGACGCGAACGCTGATGCCGTTCTTGCTCTGGCGCGACACGTCCACCGCGCCCGGGGGCTTCACCATCGGGACCATTGCGAGCGCAAAAGCGTTCTTATGGAACAGAAGGTTGTTGGTGACAGTGGTGTTCGCCGCGACACCGACGTTAAAGGTCAGTGCAGCATTGTCCGCCGGAGCCGCCGAACAGTTCTTGAAGGCACCGGAGGTGATGATCTGCGGAGCGATCGTCATCGTCAGATTGCCCGATGCGTCCGAAGAACCGTTGCTCACCACGACGAACTGCTTGAGAAACGGCAGCGTCGCCTTGGTGACCGGGTTGACATCGAATACGCCGGCAATGGTGAACGAGTCACCCTTGACGACGCGAGCCGCTGCTGCCGCCGTCCAGCCGTCCGTAATCAGCGACTGGGTGTTGGCGCCAGTCGTGTCATAGGTGGTATTCTGGTTGGCGCCGTTGACAAGCGGTGTGCCGCCACCCGGCCCAGTGGTGAAGGCCGGCGCATTCTGCGACATGTAGGTGTCAACATTGCCGACCATCCCGATCTGGCCCTGACGGTAGGACTTGCCGTTGATCGAGTTGTTGAACAGCGACGTCTGCGAACCGGCCATGGCCCAGTAGTCCGCCGGCGCCAGAACGCCAGAGCGGTCACCCTGGGGAACCGAACGCTGGTCGAGGTTCGTCGTGCCCTTGGCAAACTTCGCAAAGGAGTCGATCACCGTAGTGGAAATGGGCGGGGCAGTCGTGGTGACCCACTGCGGAATGTCCGTGTAGAGGGACATCACGTCAATGTCGATCTGGTTAGCAACCTGCACCATTGCGGGGCGGATCACGCGCTCAGACAGATCGCCGATGTTCAGGGTCAACTGCTGCGAGGTGAACTTGAAGTCAACGCCAGCCACCTTGTTGATCTGCAGGCTGGTTTTGCCTTCGGTCACGTCCTGCACCAACCCGGAGTTGGAAATCTGTTGGCGGACGGTGAAGTCAGTCGGCTTGCGGATGGTGATGGTGTCACCAACTTCATAGCCGTTGATCTTCTTGTCGAACTCGCCTTCGTAGCCGCGGTAAACCGCGCCAGCCATGACAAGTTCGTTCTCGAGAATAGCGACCGCAGCCTTGGCCACGATCGAAGCGGTAAGGGTAGTGTTAGCCATTGAAACCTATTCCTTGTGGAATGGCTCCCGCGTACTTAGCCGTATTTCTTCTTGAGCCACGCCTGAAGATCAGCTTCAGGGGATGATGGGCTCGCACCACCCTTGGGGCGGCCTAACGGAGCGGGAGCGGATGTTGCTTTCTTCGCTTCCGGCATCTTCACAGTGGCTTCCAGCCGTCCCATCTCTCGGGCCAGCTCGCGTCCGCTCATGCTGTTGAGTGCGGTAAGCTTGTCGGGGTTCTTTGCGAGGTAGTAAGCGAGCAATGCGCTCTTGTCGGATGAGAGGATTTCGCGGCCGACTTCCGGGCTAACCGGCACCTTTGCGGCGGCCAGAGCCTCGTCGTAGTCGGTAATGACCTCGCGGGCATCCTCTTCGCGCTCCTGATGGGCGAGAGACCGTTCTCGCCAAAGAGCCGCATGCTTCGTTTCGCGTTCGGAGGCTTCTCGGGTCTCTCGATCCTTGCGGATTTCATCGCGAACAGCCTTGCCGGCGTTGAACGCCGTCAGCGCTTGCTGATACGCGAACCAGTCCCCGTTGAAGTCCTCTTCTTTCGGCGGTTGTTCGTCTTCGCTGGCCTTTGCGGCCGGCGCTGAACGCTTCAGTTCTTCTATTTCGCGCTCTCGCGCTTGCAGTTCAGAGAGCAAACGCTGCTCGCGGATCTTGGCCCGCTGCGCGCCGCTCAGCTTCTTGGGCTTATCCTCGTCGCCGGCTTCTTTCTCGCCAGCGTCTTCGGTTTTACCCTCTTCCTTGGTCTCTTCAGTCTCTTCCTTGACCTCTTCGGCAGCATCAAGGTCGATAATTCCGTCATTGACGGGAGTTTCAGTGGCAGTCTGTTCGGTAGCCAGCGTTTCCGCCGTCTGTTCGTCGCTCATTGTTCACTCATGAAAAAGGCCGCTCCGAAGAACGGCCGTGGAATGCCCAGCGCGGCTGCGCCAGACTTGTTACTCAGCGCCAGCCGGCTCCGGCTTGGGCGCTCGCATCTGTTTCATGGTCTCGTCGTGCTTCTCGCCCGCACGCTGGGTGTTAACTCCCAGGATGACCAACTCAGCCTCGTGCTTGTCCTGCTTGTGCGCGGTGTCCTGTGCGTGCTCCTGAGCATCGCGGGCCATTTCAGCACCATGCCGCTCAACATCGCGCAGGTTATCCATATGCGTCTGCGCAAGACCTACCTTGGCCTTCTCTGCCTCGATTTCGGACCGCGCCGCATCGGCCATGGCCTTCTTGGCGTCCGCCTCTGCCTTGACAGCGCGGGCTTCTGCTTCTCTCACCTTGGCCTGCGCTTCAGCCATCTGCAGCGCCTGGGCTTGCTGGGCGAGCTGCTGCGCTTGTTCCTTGTCGGCCTCTTCCTTCAATTGCTCAGGCGACGGCGGCTGTCCTGAAGCCTGCTCGCGCTTCTGCCGGTCAGCCTGCAGCTTGGCCTTGATCGGAGGCGGCAATAGTTCCTCAAGCCGTTCGCCGATCTCCTCAGCGTTCGGCCAATCCATGCTCTTGGCGTACAGATCGCCCATGACAGGCGCCGCGGGCGGGAACGCGCGGATGAACTCGGTCATTGCGTCCTGCGCCAGCTCGCGCTTGGTCGCGTAGTTCGGCCCACTCTCCATCACGACGTCATAGGCGCCGGAAGTCATGTCGTGCAGGACTTGCTCGACGCCGTTCACGATCTGCGGCTTGTTGATATCGACGATATCCGGCTTGCCGTCGTCGCCGAGGATCTGGACCGTGCGCTGTGTGTCGTAAATCTTCGGGAATAGGTCGTTGACAATCTCAGCCGTGCGCTCGATCGCAAGCGCGAAATTGTCGTGATAGACGTAAGTTCCGGTATCTCCCTGCGCATCACGGCGAGCAATCGCAATTCCGCTGGTCTCGTTCGACTTGGCACCAAGCGAGGCATCATAGATGCCGATGACGGCCTTCATGTCCTCCGAATTGCGCGCCTTGCCTTCGATGATAGCCTGAGAGGCTACCGGAGGCGCAACACGCTGGGGCGGACCAGGAGCGCGCTCGTCTGGCGTGTACTCCAAGAACGGAAGGTTCTCGGTGTTAGCCACTTCCCAGAGGTCGTAGTGATCCTGGAACTGCTTCTTGGTGCCGAGCCAAGGCGCCTTGGGCTGCAGCGCAATCACCTCAGTCTCAGCCGAGGCGTAGTAGTTCTCCATACGCTGAAGATCGCGGGCATAGCGGACGATGCCATGCCGGTAAACGTCGCGGCCGACCCTCACCTCCTCGCCGATGACCGGGATAACCGGGATATGCATGCCCGGCCAATCGGCCTCTTCGAGGACTTCAGACATCGTGAGCAAGTATCGGCAGATGCGATAGCTGTCCCGCTGCTCGACTCGGGCGCCACGCTGGGTCTCAAGCCAGCTGAAGGCCTCGCGCAGCACCTCCTTCGGCAAATCCGCGACCTGTTCGGTCAGATCGTCAATAGTGCCATCAGGCATCAGCGCCAGCGTGCGCTTAATCGGCTTCTTCTTCCAATACTGCTGAACACGGATGAAATCGTCCGTGGCCCAGCTATCGAAGCATCCCGTCGTGATGCCGTAGATCGCGGTATCAAACCCGTCAGCCTTCGCGTTTGGCCATTGCCTCTCGAACTTCGCCCGCGTCATATCGGTCGGGACAAAGCAGTGATCGGCGTCCGATTTGGTCGGCAGGATCGCGTCAGCATCCCAGAGCACGGACACGCCGTCCTCTATGCCAACAATGCGGATTTCCTGGTTGAACGTCCCGGCGTGCGCGTATTCGGTCGTGACAGCCCAATGGCCTATGCCGCACGTCACCTGACTGTCAGCGCCAGTGGTGTAAACATGCTTGGCCTTTGATCGGTTCTCGACATAGCGGATCATGCCGGCCCGAACCTCAGCCGTCTTGATGTCCGCGCCGCTATCGACCGGGACAACCTTGATGCCAGGCCGTGATTGCCGCATATCGCCCGTCACCTGCCGGATGAACTGCGGGAGCTTATTGACGACATGCATCGGGCGCCCTTTTCTGGCCTCCCGTGCTTGTGCATCCCACTGATCTTCTAACCGACCGCGGCGGAAACGTAGATCCTCGTAAGCCTCGTCGATGTTGTTCCGCTCGCGCTCGTAGTCGCGCTCGTACTCCTTCAAGGCCTCTTCGTGGACGGCTTCCCAATCCGATTTGGGCTTCGCGTCGTCCTTGTCGTCGCTGTCAGCCATCAGGCGCCCAACCAGCTACCATGACGACGCGGGCGCGCAGTGCGCTGCACAGCCTCGAAGACAGGTTCAGCAAATGTCAGCACAACAGCATCCCAATCATCTGGCGACCGCACTCCGCGGGCTCGCATGTGTTCTTTGCTCTCAAGCAGCAGCCTTTGGTTCGTGTCGTAGGAGTAGCCAGGACCGCAGGCGTCAGCCTGCAAACTGTCCAAGTCGGGGATGTCCACCCCGCCCGGCTCATCAAGCCAGTCTTTCGATCGGCTCCACATTTCAGCGCGCCGATTCCGCGGGCCTGCAGCCTTGGTGCCGTCCGGCAGAAGAATGACAGGCTCCTGCGGCTCTGATCCGAAGTTGATCGGAACCACGATAGACAGGTACGGCTCGCCCCAACTGTGCAGGATATCCACAACGCCAGCGCCAATTCCGCCAACGTCAACGAACGCCTTTGCCGGCTTGTCGGCGTCAATGATCTGCTTGACCCAGTTGGCGCCCGCAACCGTGTCGATCTTGGTCTTGTTCTCTATCTTCGAGACTTGCCGACCGCGGCGCCAGGCGATGGAAAAGCGATCGTCTCCAAAGCGCGCCGGATCGACGCCAAGCACGAGCGGTCCGATTCCTTCGCAACTGAACTTACGAGCTGCAAGAACTCGCTCGGACTTGATGAAGCTATCATGGCCCGTAAGCTGGAAGGCTTCATCAGCCGTCGCCGGATATTCCTGCTTGAACAGGAGTTCATCCTTTAGCTCCGCAATCTTGGCCCTGCGCCAGGCCATCTGCTCGAGACTGAGTTTGTGGGCGTCAGCATAAGCCTGCTCCGCTTCGTCCAGCACAAAGCCCGGGGGCACTTCGCGGCGGTACTCATCCTGCCAAAACCACGGGATGAAGATCGCCTCATAATCCCCAATCCCGGCCTCTGCCTGCTGCCAGCGCTCGTGAAACTCGCCGCCTACGCCGTTCGCCGTAGACTCCAGAACGATTTCCGTTCCCGGCAAGTCCGGGATCGCCTGGACAACGCCCGCGAAGTGCGTCTTCGCATTGGGCCAGAAAGCCACCTCAGAGCCGTGGAAAAGCTGAACGGTCTGAGACCGCCCCACAGCCTTTGCGCCCGCTGTGCCGACCGCGTAGCCGCTCTCAAGGCCCTCGAAACTCAACTCCTTCGCATTCGCTGCGCCAGTCGCGGGCCTTACCAGATCCGGGCAGTGCGAATGGTAGCGATCGACCATTCCGAACAGGTTGTTTGTCGCGTCCTGCTCATGCGTCAGGATGAAAACCCGAACACCCCTTGTATGCGTTGCGCGCCAGTAGTAGCGCCCGCCGATATACGTCGAGATGCCCTGTTGCCGCCCCTTGAGGACGAGCGCCCTAACCTTCCCGGTTCGCTGCCGTTGCGCCTCTAAGCGACCATGCAGGTAAAGCTGCGCCTGGTTAAGAACCAGCGGTTCGATCTTGCCGGCCTTGGTCCTGATCTTCAGGCACTTCGAGGCGTAGTGGGAGAAATTATCCCTCAGTCGGCGCCTGATCGTCCGTTCCCGGCTCGTCAAGCTCATCGAGTGCTTCCTCGTGCGAAATGGCTAGGCCGCCCGACATCTCCACTGCCTGAGCTGGCTTGCCATCCAGTCGGTCAGCCACCTCTTTGATGGCAGCAAGGCTGTTCTCGCCATCCGCCGCTGATTGTAAAAGTTTGCGAGCAAGTCCGCGCAACGACCTGAAATCGTTCTGATCCAGAGCCGCTAATTCCATTCTCAGCGCGTCTCGGAACGGTTTGTCGCGCTGCTGTCCTCGAGAGCTTGGGTTAGCCATTTGGATTGTTAATGTTTTGACACTTAGGGCAATTCCGGCCCGAACTTGAGCCGCTGCCAGATTGTTTCGTCACTCATCCGAAGTTGATCTCCCAAGCGCTCCCATCGCGATACCGCTGATACCAGGCCGATGAATACGGGCGCTCTTGGATGGGGAACAGGCCCCAATGACTGATCGACAGCATCACGCCCCATCCCTCTCCGGCGCGCAGTATTCGGAAGGCGCATAGTCTGCGACGAATGGACATCCGGGCTCTTTCGGATTTGCTGGGCCTACGTTTGCCGGCACGCCTTGCAGGCGGTCAAGAACCGACGCATTGTGCCGCTGAACGGCTGCGTTCCAAGTCTTCTCCTGGAAATCGACGCCGTAGATCACGTCAGCGGTCATCAGCATCGCCCCGTCAAGGTCCACTTGAGCCAAACCCCAAACGGCAATCTGGCCGCTCCACGTTTGCGGTAGATCGAAAGCCAGTGCTTGGCGCGCTTGATCATCTGTCACTCTTGAGTGAAGTTAGGTGAAACTCGCTAGTCGGCACTAACTTCGCTATAAACAGGTATCGGGCGGCACCGGGAAGTGACGCTCTCGCGATAAACGCGGCAGGGGATGTGTGAAGCGTCGTCGCACACGCGCCGCCCGATTGAAGACCAACCCGTACCTTTCGGCAGAGGGGCTGGCCATGTTTTCGTGGTGTCTGACTGTCCGGGCGCTACATCCGGATTCCCAACCCCATTGCTCGGCTATTGGAATTTCCGAGTTGGCTTGGCGTATGGTGCCAAGGACCGCGTGTATGCGACTTCTCTACCACGCCGCAGTCAGATTTATCGGCCCCTCTCACCTCGTCAGGAACGTGCTCGGGCACGTCGGGCCAAATGTGAATTGGAATTTGGGCATAGAAAGCCCTCTGGCCTGAACCGATTTTGGCAGGCCCAGCGGGAAGGGATGAACCCACGTCGCTGTTGTTCCCCACATGCCATCCCTCCATCTGATTTGCATGAACGCAAAGTGCACCTCGGGTTCACAGTGCGGCCTTCAATCGCCTGAGAGTCGCTGCGGCGGCCTTGTAGGCTTTCTGATAGGTGCTGCCCCCTTCCAGGGTCTCAACCCTTTTGGCCGCCTCCTCGAGCGCCCTACGCGCGGCATCAGCCCTTTCAAGCTCAATGCGCCGCTGAAGATCCGCCTCGCTCATGCCGCCGCCCTCGCCCGCTTGCTCGGCTTGGTCCGAGTCCTCCGGCGCCGCTTCTGCTCCCGCGGCGCACGCTCGAGCCCATCGAGGTTGATCTCGTCATAGTCGCGCAGGATGTGCCCCAGCACTAACCGCCGCATCTCCTCGTCGGTAACCCTGCTAGCCCGACCGTTGTTCGCCAGAACGGCATGCACGCCCTCGACGTTCGCAACATCGCCCCAACCGTCCGGGTCGGTCATGAAGAACAGATAGCCAGGCATCAGTGCCCGCTCTCGGCAGGATAGCTTGCCATCCGATGCCCACACCCGCGCATAGGTCGGCAGGAACGTCCCGTGGTTGGTCTTCTCGATCTCCGGCCGTACCCAGTGAACCCGGCTGGAGAACGTTCGGCAGACAGCCCAGTGAGATTGATCAGTCATGCTTGCCCCTCAGATCCCGATAAACTTTAGAAATGCGCCCTCAAGACCACCGCTTCCCGGCTCGGATGTCCGAGATTTTCTGCCGGCAAATGCCGTACTGCGTCGCCAACTCTCGTTGAACAACTCCGGTCGCTGCACGGATCGCGATCACATCAGCCTCGGTGATCTTCGCCCTGCCATTCGCAGAGCCTCGCGCCTGCCTCCCCTTCGCGTTCCTATCCGCTATGTTCTCAGCGTGCGTACCAAGAAATAAGTGGGCCGGATTAATGCATGCTCGATTGTCGCAGCTATGGAGCACGTGCAAGCCGTCTGGGATTTGGCCGCAGTGAAGCTCGAAGGAAAGGCGGTGAGCCGACACCATGCGGCCATTCGCCCACGCCCTGCCGTATCCGTGGCCGTTGCTGCCACCAGTCCAATTCCAGCACCCAGTACGCTCGTCAACATCGGCCTTCGCCATTAGGCGGTCGGTAATGCTTTCCATCTGATTCATTCCTCGAATGAGTGATGCTAAGACGCAACGCAACTACACAGTTGACGGCCCGATGCCGCGCCGCAATTGATCGGCCAACTCCCGCAGCCCCTTGGCGATCCTCGCCTCCATCTCTGGATCTGGCTCCGGTTCCGGCAAGCGCTTCCGGTTCGCTCGCTCGATCCGGTCCTGGTCGAGGTAATATTCATCCCGCCATGCGTCCAAGTGCTCCTTGAACTTTGCCAGGTTCGGATATGAAACCGCGCCGGCCAGCCCACGCGACGGGCTAACCGCTCTTTCCAGCACGGCTTGGGGATAGTTCGATAAGATTTCCACCAGCCCCGCCGCGAAGGCTTTCGGGTCCATTGCCGGAATTGTGTCGTAGAACCCGAGGATCTTCCTCGCCGCTTCTGCTGCTGATAAATTGATCGAAGTCATTGAGGATTTCCCGTCCGATTTCGCGCTCGCGTTGATGGGCTGTTCGTGGGCGGGCGGCCGGCGGCCCCGTTCCCTTCAGCCGCGCCGCAATCCACGCGCACGGGTCAACCACGCGGTTTCTGTCAGCCTCCTCGATCAGGCCAAGCACTACGCCAGCGTCGTCATCCGCGGCCTTGAGGCACTTGCCGACAAACGAACGACAAGCGTTGTTCCCGCGGCCGGAAAGCCGTTCAAGGGTTTCGAGGCCCCAACCGAACAATTCGGATCGAACGTCGCGGGGCGCGTCAGCGCCAGAAGCGTTAGCTTCTGAATCTTTATTTTGGAATATGGCTTCTGGCTTCTGGGCTTTATCGCCCCCCTTATCCGGGGGGTTAACCCCCCCCTTAAGCCTTGGGTTGCCGCCGCCCTTACCGTTTTCCTTATCCTTGACCGCCTTCTCGTGGTCGCGTCGCATACGCCTCGAATAGATCGTGCCATCCTCATCCCGGCTGAACACGCCATTGCCCTCAAGCTCGAGCAACAGAGCCGTGCATTCCTTCTCAGATATCCCGGCAAGGCCGGCGAGCTGCTTTTTGTCAATCCTCCGGCCATTGACGAGCAGAGACCCATACGGCTCGGCATCATGCATAATGCACATCATCTCAGCCCATAGGCCGCGGGCGCCGATCGAGCACAGACGCAGCATCGCGTCCGCGCGCCAATCGGCCGGGTAAAACTTCATCCAAGGCTGCTTCGGAGTTTTCAAGCCAGCATTCCCAACGCTTGCTTGTACGTGTCTAGAATGGCTTCCTGAGCGGCCCTGTCGTCAGGGCTCATCGCCCGCAGACGGATGATGGTACGGAGCGCCTTCACGTCGAAGCCATTGCCCTTCGCCTCGGCGAAGATATCGCCGCGATCATCGGTCAGGCCCTTGATCTGTTCGTTTACGTTTTCAATGCGCTCAACAATCGATCTGAGCTGGCCGTTGTGGTCGTTCATCGCTCTCCCCTATGATGCTATCGAGGTACGCGGAACAAAATCCTCCTCCTGAACTGAAATGATGGTGATCTGAATTCCCTGCCCTGCCCTCGACCACCGGAGGGTTATTTCCCGAACTATTCTTCCGTCGTCGGCTTCGATGACGCCGTGAGACACCAAAAGGTCGGTGACACATTTCTCGTAATTCCCCAGATCCCTGCGGCGGTTGTCGATGCCCTCCTGCAGAAGGTAATGCAGGATCACTTGGCCCTTGATCTTTGGTGGACGCTGCAAATTGAGAGCATAGCCGGCATCAATCAGCCAATCGCAGTAACGTTGTGACTTATGGCGGCGCGTCTTGCCATCGGCGAACAGGCCATTAACGCTAACCGGGAATGGAAGGGTGATGACGGTCAAGCCGCGCACTCCTTGCGGAGCTGCTTCGTCACCTTCCCCCGCAAAAGGCTTTCCAGTTCGTTCCTGCGAACGCTGTAGGGCCTTTCAAGAGAGATGAGCGCCCGCAGATGCTCGATCTGAAGACGCAGCGGCAGCCGCTTTAGGCGAGCGACCACCACATGGATTGGCGTCTGCTTCATGACAGCGCCGCCTCGATATGAGCCACATCGAAAGCAACCCGCCAATCTTCCTTAACCAGGCGCTCGATCTTGCGGACCGCATGTATTACCGTGCAGTGATCCCTACCGCCGAACTTGCTGCCAATGTCCGGGTATGATCGCGGCGTGAGGTTCTTGGAAAGATAGATTGCGATCTGGCGCGGAACACAGACCTTTGCGTGCCGGCGCGCTGAATCCAGGTCCAGCACCGAAATTCCAAAATGCTCGGCGACGCGCTTCTTGATCGATTGAACTGGCGGATAGCTCGGCTCTGGCATCGGCTCGAACTTGTCCAGCCACTTCTGGAAGGCCGCAGAGAGCGCTGGCGGCGGCTTCGGCATTTCTTCCATGACGGGCTTGGCCGGTTTCGGCTTCCAGTTCTTCGGCACCTGGATGTTGAAATCGTGATGTTCGCGGAGCAGCACCAAGAGCTTGTTTGTCGCCTTGGCATTCTGCTTCGGCGAGGCATCGCGCAAATCTTCCGGCTTCTCCGTCAGCGGGATGTACTTGCGATCCCGCGGCCTGGTCACGCGATACCAGCGCCTTTCGCAAGACTTCAGAGATCGGCTCAGCTTCTCGCCGATCTCAAGATAGGATCGCCCCTGCCCCCGCAACTCGAGAAGAATTGCGTCCTCGTTGGCTGACCATGCTGTATCCATTTCCCTGCCCTCTTCTTTCAGTCGTGAGTGATGCCGTCGTTGTCGTTATCGTCGAGCCATGGCGCGATCCAGACCGCCACGTCGGTCAGCCAGTTCGCGAGTGCGATCAATCGCCGAGCTATTGAAGTGCGTGTCCCCCGCATTAAGGGAGGCCTCGAGCCGGGCGAGCCGGAGTTTGAGGTCGTGTAATTCATTCCGGGCCGCCTTCTCCTTCTTGATCGCCAGTGCTTCTGCAATCTGGTCGATCTCGTGAGGCTCGATCCGGCGCGCTTTCCGGTACCAAATGTCATAAGTGCGCCAGTAGGTAAGCCGACAAAGTTTCGACGTTCTGTCGAGAACGCTCTTAATTCTCTCTCCCGAAGCCCAGGGTTCCGAGAGTTCACGCAACATCAAAGCAGCATCAGACATTTCCGTTCCTCCCATGAAAATTGGGAGCACTCCCAACGTTTTTCCCGCACAAGATTCTCATGACGCAACACCTTCTACATGTGGGACAAAATGGCTTTCTCAACGATCGGCTTTCAAGCCGCGCTGATACTCAACCGACTACGAAACCAGCGCCTGATAGAGGAAGTAGACCGCGAGTACACAGAGCACCGGCAAGCACAGAAGCGCGAGGAAGAGGCAGTGAGAGCCCAGCTCGCGCTCGTCAACGAACGGCTCCGACGTTTGACGGAGCGGGATAAAAAGCTCGCGGCCGAAGCCGCGAGAGTCGAGCCGAACATCGTGAAGGGAGGAGACACGAGCGGCTAACTGAACGGGGTCTAGACCGGCAGAAGTATTGCGTCTGCCGTCAGCCGCCGAGTCGTTGCCTTGTATTGCCCCCACAGGGACGGCTCGGCGGCTATTCATTTTACGAACCTGAGGATCTGAGCGGACGGGCGCTTATCTGCGGCGCGGCGCTCATTGCGCAGAGCAATGAATCCAACGACCATGAAGAAGCCGAACACAATGGTTTCAATGCCGGCGACGAATGCGATGAAGTTCATCATGCCCCGCGCCCTTTCGTCTTCATGCCCCAGAGGGATGCCGGGGCCGTCTTGCCGTTCGCGTGGAGCGCAGCAGTCATCGTGACATACGTCTTCGACGGGAATTTCCCGGCCTTCTTCCACATCGAAATCGTGCTGGGTTTACTGCCTGTGATGCTCTCAAGGCCGCCATTGCCGCCGAGGGCTTCGAATACATCAGCTACTGTCTGGAGTGCTTTGAGGCTCATGATAGAGCCTAGATTACGTCAAATTTTTTGAATTAGCAAGCGCCAAAAAGCTTTGTTTCGAAAAAACTTGAATTTAGGGCAATGTCCCGTTCCATGACAGGAACAAACAAAGCGGGCAGATTTGCCCCTACTGCCATAAGGATGCGGGCCATTCGGCGCGCGTCGGCTTACCCGACGCCGAAGGCTTTCGCGGAGTTTCTTGGAATTACCGTAACCCGGCTGTCGAACGTAGAGAATGGTCTGCCGATCTCGCGCATGCTCCAGGATATCATCGTTGCGAAGATGCCCTGGATAAGCCGCAGCTATTTGATGGATGGCGACGAGGACGCGCTAACAGGCTTTACGCTTCAGAAACTCGCGCCCTTGCTGGCGGAGGAAAGCGACACCACCGTTCCACGTAGGCGCTCCCCCTCGCACTCCAATACTGGATCTGGTCGCTGACTGCCTCCAAGGAACTCCACCACCAACCGGCGGGCCAACTCCAAAACAATCAGTGCGTCTTCCGGGGACTCAGGGAGAGCTGAAGCGATTTGGATGGCGTGACGGCGATGCTCGGCGTATTTCATTTCTTACCTGCCCCGTTTCGGATTTTCCGAAGTAGAACATACCAAGCACATCCTGGCAATATCCCTTCTCAACCCCGGCGATCACAATCGGGGCCGCCACACTGTGATTGCAAGTTATAAAGTGTCCAAAATGGACGCTATTTGTGAAGGTATCTGTCTAAAATTCTAGCCAAACGGCCCCGCTCGTCTGGCGTTGCGGCGCCCTGGGCGAGCCGATAATTCCGGCCAACCCTTTCAACCTTCTTGAGTTTTAACAGTAGTTTCAATCGGCGATCTACACTCGGTCGCGGCTGTCCGCTGTGTGCGGCGAGCTTTGCCGCAGTAGTAATACGGCCCTCCGCATCGCCAATAAATACACACAACAACACAACCAGAGTTTCCAGATCCACATCTCTTCTGTCCGGGAAGGCCATGTCGAGCATCTCGCGGGTGAGCGCGACATACATTCGGGAAACATCTAGCTTTTCCCGGAGCCTGCCAGGCGGGATATGAGATTGAGGATAGTAAAGCTTCAGCTCTGTCATGGTACCCACGTAGCTTCGGGCCAATCGAGCCGTGTTGCTTCGGGTAAAATAGGAAACCCGGAGGCTATTTCTTAGGCAATCCCGCGCCGCTTTGTCGCGGGTGGCCATCACCTCCTCGAATTGTATGGTTCCCGCCCCTACAGGCCCTAATTTCAAATTTCTTGTTTTTATGTGTTGCTAATTCAAATTTCCTGAAGTATGCTTTTTTCATCCAATCAGGGGATGAGAGCAATGGCAAGCATCTACATCGTCATCTGCGGAACTAAGGAGCCTTACGTCGCCGAGCGCGATCTGAATGACATGGGCCGCGAGGAAACCATTCGCGATCTGGCCCGCGGCGAGTGGGGCAACATCCTGACCGGCGAGCGGTGCAGCGTCTCGAGCATCATCGAAGTCGGAACGGACAAGGATGTGACTGCCGAGTTCATTGCTGCTGCTCAGATGCAAATGGACTCCTGCCGCACCCCCTACTCCAAGGCTGATGCCGCTGCGTGGGCGAATGACCGCCGCCGCGCGATCGAGATGGCGGAGTAACGGCGATGTCCTCCCAGGAGCTTGCCGACGAGCTTCTGCAGGCTTGGCAAGCGCTCTGGGCGCTTCCGCCCGCAGAGCGCATGGAGCGGATCGAAGACGCTCGCTTTCAACTGATGATGAACAAAGTCGATTTCGAGATGGCACGGGAGGATTGTGATGTCTGACCCAATGAACACCGTTGAAGTCGCTGTAGAGCAGCGACTTGTCGGCCTCTACTCGGCAACCAAGACGCTTCGCGATCTGAGCCGAGACACGGAGGGCCGCACCGTGATCGGGCGCCCTAAGTGCCTGGAGGAGATCGAGCTCGTCCGGGATGTCCTTTCCCGCATCATCGACGAAGTGGGAGGTAAGCATGGCTAACGTCGCCCTGCAGGTCATAGGCTCCAACAACCCGCCCGGTCCCATCGAGTACGCCCAGAGCGTCATTGACGAGATCAACGGCTGGCTTTCGGATCATCCGACGATCGAGACCGAGGAAGATGCCCGCGCCGCAAAGCCGTTCCTCGACCGCGCCAAGTTCGCTCTTGAGGACGTGGAGAAGGAGCGCGACAGCAAGGTTCGCCCGCTCAACGAACAGGTTTCGGCGATCAATGCCGAATACAAGGCGGTTCACAACACGGACTCCAAGAAGCCCGGCCGGTTCGACAAGATTGTTCTCGAACTCAAGTCCCGCGTCGCCGCCTTCATGCTTCGCGAGGAACAACGGAGGCAGCGTGAGGCTGAAGAGGCCCGCCGCGCTCAAGAAGAGGCAGAGCGGATTGCCCGAGAGGCCGAGGCCCGGGAGCAGGAAGCGCTAGCCAACGCCAAGGCTGGTGAAGTGGTGGACGTTGCCGAAGTCACTCAACAGGCGGACGCTGCCTTTGAGGAGTTCGAGCGCCAGTCCCGCTTCGCCGCCCGTGCTGAGCGCGACACACGCGTCAAGATTGGCGGCGGGTTCGCCAAGGCTGCCGGTCTCCGCGATGTCGAGACGCTTCATCTCGATAGTTACAACCTCGCGCTCAAGGCGATCGGCCCCAACGACAAGATCCGCGATGCCATTCTGAGCGCTGCCCGCGATTACCGCAAGCTCCATGGCGATCTGCCGCCCGGCGTGAGTGCGACCTACGAGAGGAAGCTATGAGCATTTTCGACAAGCTGAAAGCACCATTCCCGCCGAACAAGATTTCATGGCGCGTCGGCAGCACGACTGCGGATAAAAAGAAGGGCCTTGCGTTCGGCTACATTGACGCCCGCGATGTCATGGACCGTCTGGACGAAGTGTGCGGGCCGGAAAACTGGCAGTGCTCCTACCCTCACGCCAATGGCAAGACGGTTTGCGCGATCGGCATTCGTGTGTGCCGAGAAGGCGAAGGCTTTGAGTGGATCTGGAAGGCTGATGGCGCTGGCGATAGCGACGTGGAAGCCGAGAAAGGTGCGCTAAGTGACGCCTTTAAGCGTTGCGCTGTGCGGTTCGGCATTGGTCGTTACCTGTACGATGTCCCGGCTACATGGGTTGCGATCGAACCAATGGGCCGATCATTCAAGATCGTGGATAGCGAATATCCCCGGCTTGAAAAGGTGCTTGCCGGCCTGAAGGCACTCGCCGCGCCGCCGGTCAAACCCGCGCCCAAGGCACCCGCCGAGCCTCAGAAGCAATCAGTTATGCCCGAGGATTTCATGGCGCGCGTGAACTACATGGTCGATTGCCGCGAAGCAATCGCTCAGTTCGACGATGCCGAAAGCCTCCTCGCCTGGTGGGGGTCTGATCAGCAGAAGGAATTGCGTCGCAAGCACCAGCTTGAACAACACCAAGTGGACGCCCTGAAGCAGGCCGTCATGAACAAGCGCGTAGAGCTAACCAACCGAAAGGCAGCCTGATGACGAACCGTTACGACGTAGTTTCGAGCCGCAAGGACAAGGACGGCAAATTCCGATCCACCAAGATCGGCGCCGCCTTTGTCAAGGATGATCGCATTAGCGTTGTCCTCGATGCTTTGCCGATCGGCAATAGCGAGGGTCAGGCATGGCTGACGCTCTTCCCTGCCAAGCCGAAGGAAGGAAAGCAGGCTGACGCCAGCAGCGCTGAGACGATGGACGACTCGATCCCGTTCTAGGAACTGACATGAACGCACACACCAACCAGCCGATCTCAGAACAATTTCGCCTCGCTGCGAAGGATTGGGTTGAGAAGGATTCCGCCGCGAACCTTCTCGAGGAAACCAAGTCGGCCGTTTTGTCCCAGATGATGACCAGGCTCGGCGATGTTCCCGTTTCCCATGCTGAGCGCTCGGTCAAATCGTCTGAGGAGTGGTTGGATTTCGTCAAGAAGATGGTTCGCGCTCGTGAGGCCGCGAACCTCGCAAAGGTCCGCTGCGAATACATCCGAATGAAGTTCCAGGAATGGTCTAGCTACAACGCGACGAAGCGCGCGGAGATGCGGCTGTGAGATCAACGCAAGAATGGATTGGCAAGACCGATGATGCGAAGGTGCCGGATTATGTCCGGCTTCGCGTCTTCAACCGGCACAACGGCGTTTGCTACCTCTCTGGTCGCAAGATCACGGCGGCCGATGATTGGGACCTTGAGCACATCCTAGCGCTCTGCAATGGCGACATCGTGCACGCACCGAGGGAGCGCACATGAACGCTCGCACCTTCTACCTCCTCCTGCTGTTGGCTGCCTTCAGCTTCGGATTGGGCGGCGCACTGGTGAGTGGAGACGTTCGTTGGCTGGGGCTTTGCGTCATTCCCGGCGCGATATTCAGCAGATGGTGGCGCGTCTAGCACCGCTAATGCGTCTCGCACACGATCGGAGAGAGGACAGACAATGGATGCAGATTTGAAGATCGATGCCATGCGCGAAGGCGATATTTTCCGCTGGAGCTATCGCAATCCGAATGCGTCCCATGGCGTGTACAGCGGCTATCACTGCTGCTCACGGATCGCCGTTTTCACCAATGGATTGCTGCGCGATACCTATTGGGGGCTTGGTTGCATAGACGGCCGCTGGTTTAGCGGCGACGCCATCAGAGCGCTCGATCTCGAGTTCGTTGGCAATTTCGCCGACCTGAAGCCGGCCAACGAGCATATGGCCGACTATTTCGATGACGCCGACATCGTAGACCTTAATCATTCCAATTCGACGCGCGGAAATTTCTATCTACGCAAAGGCGCCGTCCGCAGTAAGGCGAAGATGCTTGAAGTGGCTCGGTATCGATTAGATCAGAGTCTTTCTGCTGAGCGCACCGCCGCATGGAAGTCTGAACAGCTTCGCGAAACAATCGCTCGCATTGAGGCTGGCGAAACGGAGTTGTTCATATGACCACCAGCGCAGATCCCGCCCGGGAGATCGAAGCGGCGCCGGGGCATACCCCGCTGCCATGGCATGCGAGCCGCAAATCTCGCTACGTAAGCGACATCAACAACCGCGTCATTGCGGAGATCGCGCCGCTAATAATTAAGGGACGTCTCTAGCGCTCGCCTGTGGCGTGTCGGGGTTGGGGTGAATTGTTATGCGCCGAAATATTGAAACAAGGAATACGACGATGAGAGCGACGATGACTGATCAGAGAACGCCGTGGGGCACAGTGATTCTGTCCGATGGAACTCTGGACTACAGCTTCAAGGGCCCAATTCGACTTAATCGCAGTCAGCGGTGGGACCTCGCTGGCACCTATCAGGAAGCGCGCGACAAGAGTCCATCAAAAGAGCCCGTCCGTTAGAGCTCGCTAATGCGTCTCGCACACGATCGGAGAGAGGAAGAGATGACGAAGCGCAAGCAGCCTGAGGTTTTCGATCTTCTGTTCTGGCTTCACAACAAGGAAATCAGCTTGGCGCAGTTCCGCGCCCAGATGAAGGACATCGGCAAGACTGACGAAGACATCGAAGCATATCTCGACGGCGATGCCGCGAACATGGACGAGGAGCAGCTTTATGACCGCTAATTGGCGCAAAGAAAAGCCTATTCACCATCAATTCGAGGACGAGCTTGCCGTTCTGATCGATCGATACCTCCTCGAAGGCATCGAAATTTCTGACCTCAAGCAGGTGCTGCGCTTCGAGGCGGAGAACGAGCATGAAGAGATCAGGCGAAGATTGCGGCACGAGCAGCGGAGGTCCGCATGACCACCACCGAGCGGAAGCCAGAGAGCTCGCCGGGGCCGTGGGCTCTGGAGCCTGACCATCGTCCAGGCATGGAGTGGAACATCCACATCGTGCTGGAAGAGAATCCGGACATGCGCGTGTGCTTCATGTCTACGGGACCGCAGTCAGAAGCCAACGCAGAACTCATAGTCCGAGCATGCAACGCATGGTTCGATATCGAGCAACTGAAAGCCAGGGTTTGCGAACTGGAGAGCGGACAATGAGCCGCGTCTCACACAATGTTCCCGATCTTATCGGAGAGAGATTCGGTTATTTGACTGTTAGGGGTCGAGCAACAAATAACGCGCTCGGCAGGTCAAGGTGGATCGCCGATTGTGATTGTGGTGGCTCGATCACGGTGTCGGCAAATGCGCTTCGGCGCGGAAATACTCGCTCTTGCGGATGTTTGCGCATCAAAGCACTTCTACGGACAACTAAGGCGCGCCAGATCGCCAATCCTGCACTAACATTAAATGCGGACTATATCCTCGATCGGTGCATTCCGGAGCCCAATAGTGGCTGCTGGTTGTGGACCGGGTCACTAGCGAATGCTGGATATCCCGCGATCCGCCTGAGGACGGCACCGCGGATGAGCGGCCATCGGGCGTCTTATATCGTCTTCAAGGGACCGATTGCCGGGGACATGGATGTAGACCACCTCTGCAACAATCGCATTTGCGTGAACCCGGATCATTTAGAGGCGGTCTCCCATAGAGAGAACTGCATACGCCGTGGTTATAGGCGGTCGCTCGCCGCTCTCGCATCAGCCAGGAGCCGGACATGATCGGACGATTCATCATCGAGTGCGATCCCGACTATTTCGAGGACGCCGTTCATGCAGCGCGCGAACTGTTCTACTCGGACAACAGAGAGGGGCTGATCACGGCGAAGTATGGCGACCGCAAGGAAGTCCACATGTTCGCCAAGCGCCTGAAGAAGTCCATTCGAGTCCAGCAGGTGAAACCATGATCTGGCTAGCCGCCCTCGCCCTCTATCTCCTGCCCGGCGTTCTCCCGGCTCTCTACGTCCTTCGTGGAGGATTCATGGGCTCTCCGGGGTGGTTGCTGGCGCTCGGGGTGCTGGTGGCGTGGCCATGGATGGTGCGGTCATGAGCAATCTTTGGCCCACAGGCACGCGCATCGGCCTTCCGGTCAGCGCAAGCGGAAACATACGCTGGTATCACGGCGCGATTGTCATTCTGCTTTGGCTGCCGCTCCGCATCCTGATGCACATCCTGGATCGGTGCGGGTGTTTTGAGCAGCCAGAGAATGAACGTGGATCACCGCGCCAGTGAATGCGCAGCAACAATCATCGGTCATCAGACATTAGAGGATGCTTCGGCATGACGACGATACCGGATAACCTGAACTGCCCGCATTGCGGCGAACGGCTTGGCGTCGAAATGACGACACAGCTTATGAGCCAATCGCGCATGTCCTTCACCATTCATCCGAACCCCGGCGAGTTGCTGTCGGCAAGGACCGTTGGCGATTCTATCACGAACATGGAGAAGCTGTTAGCTGCCGTTGGCAAGGAAATGGGGGTTAAGACGAATGTGCTTGTTGGCGGCCTCGAATGGAACGAGGGATGCGTGAAGGTCGATATGATCGTTGCGCGCCATGAGCCGGGCATCAAGAAGCGCGCAGCCGCGTCATCGGCAGAGGGCGGTGACCGATGAAAGACGCTACTGAGCACACTGGCGCGGTGAAACAATCTTCCCCTATAGAGGTAGGCGCGGAGTCCAGGGAGTTGGAGTACGAGTGGGTTGAGCCGTTCGGTGAAGGCCCTGAACCAGTTCATTGCCGCATGTCGTCCCGCGATATAATCGCAGCGCAAAAGCGCCGGCCTGAATATGCGAATGCTACCGACCAGCAGGCGCTTGATGATTTCATCGTCGTCAATTGGGCTCGCCTCTCCTCACGCTCGCCGCTAGTCGGGAGAGAGGATATCTGGGGCCTGGTATCGTCGAGCATCAAGGAGCAGCTGGCCGAAGGCGATGGCATGTGGGTGACATGCTCCGGCTGCCATGAAGGCGAAGACGGCTACAGCAGCGGCCATTACCCACATAGCGAGGTGTTCGGCTGCAAGCTTGGCGCTGGATGCCGCGAGTGCGGCGGCATCGGGGCGATTTGGGACACAACGGATTACGCCGATATGGCCCGCTTTGTGCTGTCCGAAGAGGCTACCCTCGGCCACACGGATGGCGGGGCGGTGGCGCTCGATCGTGCCCAAGATGCGCCAAGCTCCATCGTCATGGATGCCTTAGTGAGCGTCGGCAATCAGGATGCATTTCTTGATATGCCTCGGTACACGCGTGATCTTGTTGATAGGGCAATCGAGGAATTGGCAGGTGTGGCCGAGCAGTCAGGCGCTGGTGCACCAGAGACCTCCGTGCGATGCGGAGCGCCTGCCGCCCATCCCGCCCCGGCCTCCCTGTCCGTAGCGGATGGGGAGGGGCCGGAGGCGTGCGATCCTGCCCAAGAACCGACGAAGCGGGCGGGTCCGAGGGGGTGGCCTTACAGCATGGCTCAGGCGAAGGCCAACAACGTCATATGGCGGCTCACCGACGCATCTCCGCAGTCAATCTATGACGCTCTTGATGCGGAGGGGTTGGAAATTGTCGAGAAGTCAGCCACGCGATCCGCCCCCACTTCCCCCGCACCCGACACGGCCGCGTTGCGGGGGGCGCTGGAGGAGTGCGTGTCGGTCTTGGCGATGGTTGAGCGACCGGCGCGCGTTGATCCCGACCACGGCGACGAAGTAGCGGCTCTGGGCGACCGCATTGGCTACGGCGCGTTGATGACTTCGGCGTCAGCCTCATGGCGCGCACGGCTTGGAGAAGACGGCGACCCGGTTGGCGGCGAGTTCGTAGCCGGCCCCTGCCATGTAACCGTTCTCCGCGCACTGAAGAAAGCCCGCACAGCCCTCTCTCACGCTCTGCCCCACCAGGAGGAGGGGAAGGCGGCGGTGGCTTTAGAGCCTTACATCGCCGCCGCACTTCGTCACGCCGATGGATTGAGCGCACAGCTCGACAAGCCGGAATGGCGTCCCGGCCGGGCGCATGTTGAGCAGGCTCGCAACACGATCCGAAACCTCGCTGAGAAGGTTCGCGCCCTCACCTCTTCGACGGAGGCGGATCATGGCTGACATTGTGGAGCGGTTGCGCCGCAGCTCAACCATCAACGAAGACATTTACGCCTTGCGCGAAGAAGCCGCCGTCGAGATCACTCGCCTCCGCGCCGACCTCGCCACCATGAACGACAACCACCGCGCCATGGCCAAGCTGCTGGGTGATACGGGGACGAAGTTGGAGAGGGCAAAGGACGCGCTTCAATTCGTCATCGACGGATATGAACGCCTTGATGTGACCCACCAGGATTACCGCGTCAGGGTCTACATGGTCGCCCTCGACGCCATGGAATTCGTCAAAGCAGACGAACCGCCCCTCTCCCCGGCAAACGCGGGAGGTGAGAAGTGAGCGGCGTTCTGTGGCGGATCAAGGACTGCTGGGAAGACTTCGGATATAGGCTGTGCTGGCGCGGCGACTGGATCGGCGATATTTGGCCGCTCATCTGGCATCGCTGGTATTGCCCCTATCCGGTTGTGATCGGAAACAATTCGGCCAAAGCCTGCGTCAAGGCTGGATATTGCGGATGTGGCAAGGCCGTTCACCCCACCGAGACGGAGGCGCGGGAGTGACGAAGCCATTGCCGTTTACCGTCGCCTCCCTGGCCCGCGCCATCAGGGGCGTCGAGCTCGCCGGTCGTTTCGTGGTCGGGGTGCGGCCGGACGGCACCCTGATTGTTGCAGATAAGCCAGTCGATCCCACTTCCCTTGTCCCGGTTATTGAGGAACCATCCCCGGCGCCAGTGCGGCGGTTTGGGGAGAAGATTGATGGTGGTAAAAGTGCCTCTGGACGGGCTTAACATCGTCAAGGCGCGGGGACGCTGGTACGTCTATCCGCGAGGCGGCGGCGAACCGCTCGTGAAGGGCTTTGAAGGCTCCCGCAAGGACCTTCTAAAAAAGCTCGCCGAGCCCGAGCTATTGCAGACATACAACCGGCCGCGACTGCTCAAGCGGCTGGCCTCCGAGTTCCCGATTGAGACGCTCGGCGGCTTCGTTAACTGGTATACGAACAGCGACATTGACAGGCCCCTCAAAGAATGCCTGCCGGCCCCGGGCAAGATCGCCGCTGGTTATCCGAAATGGCCGAAGCTGTCGGCGGCCACGCGGCAGGATTACTTGGAGGCGTTCGAGTATCTGCGCCCCGAGTTTGACGCCATTCTGAAGGATATAACCCAGCCCGAGCTCTATGACGTCCGCGACAAGTGCGCCAACAAGAAGTGGCCGCGGTTCGCCGATCAGATGATCGCCGCACTATCATCGATGTTCCGGCAGGCCGTGAAGCGCGGCAAGATGCCTTTTAATCCGTGCCTGGGTATGGATAAGGCGCACGCTGCCGACCCTAATTCCAATCGAGAATGGTTCGCGCCGGAATGGCAGTTCGTGCGCGATAACGCCCCGATGGAGGTGCTGATACCCTGCATGGTCGCCCGTTATGCGGGGCTGGCTGGCCAGACTATCGTGGGGATCACCGACAAGCAGTTCCTTGATCACCCACTGACCGGGAAGGCTGTCCAATACACGCGGCGCAAGAACGGCAAAACCACCTTCCTGCCGGTGCTGCCGGAGCTGCAAGCCTTCCTCGCAGCGCGAGACATCCGCCGAGCGGACGGGCTGATAGCTATCCGCGACGATGGCTCGCCGTGGGAATCCGAGAAGGACATGCAGACCCGCGTGAGCCATTGGCTGCGCGACCGCGAGCGGGACGGTCTGATCGGCGCCGGGACTACCCTTCATGGCCTGCGCGTTTCCTACGCCGCCTGGTGGAAGCGCATGGGCGCCAGCGACGATGAGGTCGCGCGCCTTATTGGCGATAAGTCACCCCGGATGGGCACGCACTACACGCGCCATGTCGAGGACGAGGTTTCAATCGTCCGCGCATTCGGCCGGCTCAAGGACAAGCCGTGAACATCGATTTGCAAAACACGAGGGATTTGTTGCAAAACATTTGCAGCGGAAAGGCAAAAACACTATGAAAATCAACGGCGCGGACGTGGCGGAATTGGTAGACGCAAGGGACTTAAAATCCCT
>NZ_JCAMOR010000069.1:0-43092 GCF_059512385.1 Bradyrhizobium sp. Crot121
TCCGCTTCCATTTCTGCAACGATGTCTTGCAAGAGACGGATTGCGAGCGGGTCGGTGACCTCGCGTTCCATCATGCGGTAGCGCATCACCCGGTCTTCAAGTTCCCGCTGTTGCTCGCCGTCGGTCATTGCGCACTCCTTGCGTGAGCAAGACGCGCGAGGAGACTAGTGGTTGCCGGAACCTGAAAAATTCTCGGCAGAATTTGGGCGGTTCACAGTCCATTCAGGCCAGAGCCCGTACTCATCTCCGCGGGAAGCGTCAACGAGGAGGTGGAACATGTCGAACGTTCGCGAGGGCTTCGATGCGATCGATATCGTTGTCGATTGGATCGACGCCTGTAAGCAGGGTCGGTTGGATGATTTGCTAGATCTCTATGATGAGGCGGCTACGGTCGAGTGCTGCGAGGGTGGGCGCTTTCAAGGCCGAGCCGCGATGAAATGGTACTGGGGTCAAAGGCTCGCGGCATCCGCAGCCGAGGCTTTCGAGATCGACGCATTGATGCCGGAGGGGGACGGCGTCTCGCTCGACTATCGCGGATATGACGGCAAGCGCGTGCGGACGCATTTCCAATTTACCGATGCCGGAAAAATCCGGCTCACGGCCTGCGTGCCGATCATAGAGGCGGTCTAGAGTGCGATGCTATCGGGCGGGCCTGTCGGAAATCACGGCTGCGCCATGGCAGAGGGCGCTCTGACGGAGGGGCCGTAACGGGGCTCCACATCCAGGCACTCCAAATGGAAAACGGCCCCTGCCTCGGAGAGAGGAGCAAGGGCCGCTTTCTCCTACAGGCGTCCCAACAGACGCAGAGGGCGAACGGCCGCCCGGCCCGATCGTTCCAAGTTAGGACTTGCTGTGGAACGAATGGCCTTGTCACGCGTCATGAGCGTGCTGGGAAAAGCGCGGACATTGGATCGTGAGAGGCAAGTATACTCGCGAAGCGGCAGCGACGCTGCTCCGCTTTGCAAAATCGACTTCCGACCCCAACCTGGCGGCCGCATTGGTGGAGAAGGCCGCCGACCTCAACGAGCGGGTCGGCGACTTGGCTCTTTCCAGCAAGGACGAGAGCGGCACCGCTGCGCGCGAACAGAAGCAGTAGCCATAGCGGCCGGGTGGGAAACGTTACGGTTGGGCCGCCACCCCCGTAGTTCTCCGACCGTGTACAAGGTTCCCGTACTATGATTTCCTTTGCTCACCGGCATGGGCTGGGGCGGTGAGAAGTGGCTATTTATCGACTATTGCAGCACTCCGCCCTAGGGCCGAAAGAGGTTAGCCGCGTGACAGCGGCATACGAGCAAGCGCTGCGTATCCTCTGCGTCAAGGATCGCGACGACCCTCTGACGGAAATGATCGCGCAGAAGATCATCAAGATTGCGCAATCTGGCATCAAGGACCCCGCACAAATTTCGGCTCTGGCAATCAAAGAACTCGAAATGCGATAAGGCCGGCGCGCTCGCATTTCGCGCGTCTGGAACCGAAACTTTCTCTAACCCATGTGCATTTCATGGCGGGGCTTCGCAAGATGCGAGGCGGTCATGAACCCTTTCTCAGCGGGCGATGTGTTCCTCACCGTCGCCATCATGTCGACGACGTTTCTGATCGAGGTCGGATTCTTCATCCTGATCGGAATGTTCTGAAAAGAACGCGCGCTCTGGCCAGTGCGCGGCCGGATGCACACTAGTCCTCCGGGAACTTGATGGTTGAGACCGGCCATTTGCCATCATGCCCTTTGATCGAAATCCGAAGCCCGTGCAATTCATCCAGCCAGACATTCTCGACCGTACCGGCCTTTCCGTTGGTAAGGACGACGGCGATGCCGATCAGTTCGGATTGCGCCTCACCGTACTCATTCAAAATCGTTATCGCATGGCGCTGAACGGATGGCATTGCTCGTCATCTTCGGCGGAGCCGACTGTGCGGTCCAACGCTGCTCAACGGCCCGGTTTGTCCCAACGCTCAGCCGCTGGAATGATCGACGGTGACTGACTTTCCAGTTCCCGAAGCCGATTGACTTGCGTTCTAATGCTCGCCGGCAATTCCGGCTCCGGTTTTAGCGACGCCCGCAGTCTCTCGCCGATCTCTCGAACAATCGCGCGGCTGTGTTTGTGGTCTAACTCGACCCCGGCGAGCACCGCTGGTAATTCTGAATGGAACCGGAGACCGCCGCTTTTGGCTATCTGCGCGAGCGCTTGTTCTGAAACAGCGGGTCTTTGTGACCTTTGGCTATCCGCGACATGCGCCGTGTAGTTTAACGGCGAGCGGCGGTCTCATGCCTTCTAAAATCGTGGCACGAGCGTTCGTTCCCAATTTCTTGTCGCAGATGATCCTCGCAGTGCGGGAACCGCTTGGCCGTTTTTGAGCCGGCCAGCGTGATAGGGAACTCGTCGGCTCCTTCTTCGCCTCAATGAGCCGAGGCGATCTCCATCAGCCGCCGGGCGGCTTTTTCGGGGTCGGCGTAGGGGCTCGGTTCGACGTATTTCATTCTGGCTTACTCTGCTTCAACGCCTGACCGCCTTCTCCCAGAGCTCAGGCCCTGGCTCTAGGCTCAACCGATATTCTGGATCTACACAGTACCGACGCGCTTCTGCCTCTCGGCTTGGTCCGAAATGATGCACCGGAATCCCGTTGGAGGTGATCGTCCACCAGTCTGCCGGCAGATCATGAGGGCTCCCCGGAGGATGCGTCACCTCGTAGGCCTCGTTCGGATCGTTGGCGGCGTCGATCGGCATTCGTGGCTGATCAACGCTTCATATCGCAGGTGATCTTCGAGCCGTTCAACTCAAAGTCGGCGACGCCTTGGGTGGCGGTACAGAAGTCGAAACCGACACCGTCCTCCTCAGCGCGCCATCCGGCCTTGCCGCAACCATTCTCCGTGATCTTGTAGTCGGTCCCCTTCCAAGTCAGGATGTTCTTCGTATCGTCGACCTTCAGCGGGTGCGTCTTCCCGTGATCCTTGCAGGCGTAGATGAAGGTGTATGCCTGAGCCGGGGTGAGACCAATGGCCAGCGCAACTAGCACCAGTGTCGCAACCCGCAGCCCGGTGTGGAGCTTCTCGATCTTGGCTTGCATTTGCTCAGGCATCATCTTCATTTAGCTTCGGTTCCAGTGGAAAGGTGGAGGCGAAAGGGGAGGGGGTTCTCCCCCCGAAATGCGGAATAATCATCAACATAAAAATTATCTAACCGAAACGCACCTCAGCCCTTTTTATCGTACCAAATGCACCCAGGTCGCCTTGCTAACATATTGAAATTGCGCGCTTTCCCAGTAACCTCCGAGCGCATTATAAGCCCACGTCTAGCGGGCTGCTTGGGAGGAGAAATTACCGTAGCGCGCCCAAGTCAGGTTCAAGCAATCTGCGAGACTCCTGCTCGTAACGCCGTCACTATGGTTCTACGGCTTTCCCTGTCACAGCCACCCTTGCAAGTTCGCCATTCGCGAGCGTTTGGACGAATTCTTCCAGCGAAGGCTGCGCTACCGTTTGAAGCTTGTGAAGCTCTTCGGGCTTCAAATTGGTGTAACGCTGCAGTGCCCGCCAGTGCTTATGGCCGGTCACTAACGCGACCTTCTCGATAGGGAGTCCGGCCTCAAAGAGGCGACTGGTGCCTTCGTGACGAAGGTCGTGAAAGTGCAGGTCCTCGATCTTCAACGTGTCGCAGGCTCGCGTGAACGCCGCGCTCACTGAGCGATGGTTGAATGGGAATACGCGACCCTGACCTCTGGTGATAATCCGCTGCTGAAGCAGGATCTCCCACGCATCGTAACCGGTCAGGTTGAGAAGCGGGACCTTTTGGTCGTTGCCTTCCTTCTCCCGCGGATCCTTGCGGTCGCGGATCACCAGGATCCGCTTCTTCATATCGACGTCCGGCCAGTCGGGCCGGCAGATCTCCTCCTGCCGCATCGTTGTCGCAACGGCGTACCGAACGATGCGGCCCATCGGAATGATTTGTCGACGACTGCTTTCGAAGTATTCAATGAGCTCATCAAGCTCATCTTGTGTTGGCCGGCGATATCGTTCCTGGCCTTTGCCGACGAGACCCAAATGCTTCAATGCAAAACGCGCTAAGCGAACTTCCTCAGCCGAAACTTCAATACCGTGAACTGCCGCCGCATGGGTTGCGATGGTTCTGATGAACGACATGTCGATTGCCAGGGTGGCCGGCCCAGCGCCTTCCTTCGCTCGCTTTCTCCCAAATTCGATCAACCGCTCGCGATTGAGTTGAGAAATTTTCACAGTCCCCAGGGAGAGCTTGAGCGCTTCCATGACCGCCGCTTTGGATCGGCGAGGGGGGCGACCGACTTCATGCATGTCTTCAACGTGCAGATCGATGAGATCGCCGAATGTGCGGACCTTTTGCGTTGCTCGCGGTTTGGGCGATCCGCTGCGATCGATGTTGCGCTCGATATCGAGCGCCCATTCCTCGCCATCCTTGCGACGGCGGAAGGTCTCCGCCACGTAGCGGTTCTTCCGGCGGACCTGGACGCGCCAGTTTCCGGAAGGCAATTGAGTGAAGCTGGCCACAGCCGTGTGCACTCCCCAATTCGTGTGCGCTACGTGTGCACTGAGAGGTCAAAACAGGTACAAACGTGTGCAATTTCGGCTAGTTTGGAGTGCACACGTTCGTGCTTCATCCCATTGAGAGTGTAAGGTAAATCATTGGAATCGCAACACTATCGCTTTTCTGTGGCACCCATGATGGATTGGACCGACCGGCAGTGTCGCGTCTTCCATCGCCAGCTTTCGCGGCGGGCGCGGCTTTATACGGAGATGCTGACCACCGGCGCCGTCATTCATGGTGATCGCGCGCGGCTGCTCGGGTTTGATGCGAGCGAGCATCCGGTGGCGTTACAGCTTGGTGGGTCCGATCCGCGTGAACTCGCCGCTGCAGCCAAGATCGGCGAGGATTTCGGCTATGACGAGATCAACCTCAATGTCGGCTGCCCGTCCGATCGGGTCAAGGATGGCCGGTTCGGCGCCTGCCTGATGGCGGAGCCGGTGCTCGTTGCCGAGGGTGTCGCGGCGATGAAGCGCGCGGTGAAGGTTCCGGTGACGGTGAAGTGCCGTATCGGGATCGACGACCAGGATCCGGAACTGGCGCTCGATACGCTCGCGCGCGGCGTGATCGAAGCGGGCGCGGATGCGCTGATCGTGCACGCGCGAAAAGCCTGGCTAAACGGCCTGTCGCCGAAGGAGAACCGCGACATCCCGCCGCTCGACTATGATCGCGTCTATCGGCTGAAAGCCGCCATGCCCCACGTTCCCATCATCATCAATGGCGGCATCGCGAGTCTCGACGAGGCGAAGCGGCACCTGGCGCATGTCGATGGCGTGATGCTGGGCCGCGCGGCCTATCAGGAGCCGTGGCGGTTGTTGTCGGTCGACCCCGACCTGTTCGGCGAGGCGGCGCCGTACGCCACGATGCAGGACGCGTTTGAGGCGATGATCCCCTATATCGAAGGCGAACTCGCGCGCGGCGCGCGGCTGCATGCGATCACGCGGCATTTCGTCGGCGCGTTCTTCGGCGTGCCGGGAGCGCGCGCCTTCCGCCGCCATCTCGCCGAGCATGGCACGAGGCCGGGTGCGGGGGTGAATGTACTACGCGAGGCGATCGCGCTAGTTGGAAGCCGTGCGGCCGCGTCGATGGCGGCCTAGCACGTCGGGATAGCCGGTCAGCATCAGCTTGTCGGCGCGCACGCCCCAGCTTTCCAGCCGATCCAGGAAGCTCATGCCGAGCAGATTCGTCTTCATCTGCCCGCGCGGCACCACCAGCGCCGGGATAGACTTTTCGACCAGGTGACCGACGGCGAGGCGATCGAGCGTCAGCCGTGCTGCCTTGGTGTGGCCGCCGGCGGTTTCGAGATCGACATTGTATTCGAGCATTTCGATCGGCAGCCCGATTGCCTTCGCGGTCTCCCAGGTCAACACCACCGAGGTCGCGCCGGTGTCGATCACCATCGGCGCGCTGACGCCGTTGATCTTGGCGCGCAGCGCGAACTCGCCGCCCTGTCCGCGCGGGATCTGCACGGCGGGGCCGGGGGTCACAACGTTCCCGCGCAGCATGTGCGAGACTTGGTGGCTGGCGCGCGCGATCTGCTCGGGATCGCCATAGGCGACGACCGCGCCGGCGGTCGCAACCAGCAATAGGAGCACGAGGAGGATGCGGCTCATGACACCGCCTCCCGCGTCCAATGCACCAGAGCATGATCCGGAAAAGTGGGCACCGGTTTTCCCTCGCGACAAACGCGAAGCGTTTGCGCGGAGATCATGCTCAAACAAAGAGCTAGAGCGGGATGACGATTCGAAGAAGAGTCATCACGCTCTAGGCGCGCTTCGGGCGCGGCTCTATCCGCTCGAGGCCCGCTTCCGCCATGCGCGCGGGCAATAGCGTCATTACGGCGAGGCGCTCGGCGCTGTCCATCTTGTGCCAGCGCGCGATCTCCGGCAGCGTCCGCCCACAGCCGAAGCAGAGCTTGGTCCTGGGGTCGATCATACAGACTGCGATACACGGCGTTTCTGTGCTCATCCATCGATAGTGAAACGATTTCGATCGCGGGTGCAAGCGCGTAGCGGGATGACTCTTCGTAGTGTCTATAGCCCGGTGCCTGCACTCATGATCGGCTTGTGGCGCCCCCTTTGCTTGTCGTCGGTCATAGGAATCGAGGGTTGCGGCTGCAACGGCGGCGCTTCCTCGGCCATCGGCGCCAACGCCGACATCACGCGCTCCGGCGGGAAGGTCACGATCACCTCGGTGCCGATGCGCAGCTTCGACTTCAGCGTGAAGGTGCCGCCATGCAGGTCGATCAGGCTCTTGGCGATCGGCAAGCCAAGGCCCGCGCCCTGTTCCGCGGATTTAATCGAGTTGGAGCCCTGGCCGAACGATGCCAGCACGATCGGGATCTCGTCCTCGGCAATGCCGGAGCCGGTGTCCTTCACGCTGAGATACTGGCCGCCGGAGGCGGTCCAGCCGACCTTCAGCCAGATCTCGCCGCCTTGCGGGGTGAACTTGATCGAGTTGGACAACAGATTGAGCACGATCTGCCGGGTGGCGCGCTCGTCGACCCAGATCCGCGGCATGCCCTGCTCAAATACTTCGTGGATGGTGATGCCGCGGCTGGTCGCGCGCAGTTTCAAGAGATGGTGGCAGTCGGCGACGACATGCAGCAGCGAGACCGCTTCCTCGTTGAGCTCGTAGCGGCCGGCCTCGATCCGCGACAGATCGAGGATCTCGTTGATGAGATTGAGCAGGTGGACGCCGGAATTGTGGATGTCGGCAGAATATTCCTTGTACACCGGCACCGCATGCGCGCCGAAGATCTCGCTCTTCATCACCTCGGAGAAGCCGAGGATGGCGTTCAGCGGCGTGCGCAGTTCGTGGCTCATCTGCGCCAGGAAGCGCGATTTGGCGACGTTGGCGGCTTCGGCGCGATGCCGTGCCTCGTCGGAGATCGCCTTGGACTGTTCGAGCTCGGCGATCAGCACGTCCTTCTCGGCGCGCGCCTGCAGCGTGGCGAGCGTCGTCGAATGCAGCCGGTGGGCAAGCAGCGCGAAATAGCCCTCGGCGCCGAGCGCGAGCAGCGCGAACACGTAATTGTCGAAGGAACCGCTCAGCACGAAACTGACGGCGATCGCGATCGTCACCGGCGCGGTGGCCGCCAGTGCCGCCATCGGAAGGCTCGCCGCGAGCATGCTGGAGACCGCGATCACCAGCAGCATCAGGAACATCATCATTGCATTGGAGGCGGCATCCGTGCCCGCGGGATGGGCCAGGATCACCGTCCAGAACAAGCCGTAGAGCAGGTCGAGCAGCACGAAGCGCGCCCGCCATTTGCGCGTCGCGGCAGGCGAGGGGGATTCCTTCAGGAACTTGGTGCAGCTCTTCACGGTCGCGGCATGGATGCCGAGCACGCCGATGGTCCAGGCCGCCGCCACGAGCGGCTCTCGCCACAGGCCGAACAGCACGCCGGTGGCGATCACCAGCAGCATCACGACGTAGGATGCCGAGATCCTGGTCTGGGCATATTGGCGGAGCAGTTCGGTGTCGAATGCGGGGCGCGTCCCGCTGGTTGACGTTAACCGATCCCGCGCCTCCCGCACCCGCTGCGCTGCGGCGCGGCGACTGTTGACCGGCGCGGCAGCCTGGGGCTCGGCCGGCAGCTGGACAACTTCAGGCTTTTCCGCGGGATCACTCATTAACAACACAAAATCCTGCCCGCAAACCGCACGGGCTTTTGCATTGTCTATCTCTCGCGCCAAATCATTAAGCGATGACTTAGAAAGCTAAAGAATCTCGTTAACGAGAGGTTAAATTAACCATTTGGCGTTTGGGCGAGAGCGCCTCGTCCGGCCGTCAACGATGATCGGGTCATCGAAGGTGCGTAGCCAGCCCAGTTTCGTCACGAAGCTCAAGCGCTTTCAGTCAAGCCAGCGTGCACAAGAATAGAATATCCAATCGTCCATGCCTTTCCGCCCCGGTGAAAGATGGTGGAGGTTTCAAAGTATTCGGAGGTTTTCGGAGCAACACTCTGGACGTAAGAACTCGCTAGCTGAGTAGCCTGCTGCATCTCGAATATGTCAAATGTCTCAGGTTGCCCGCGCAACCGCTCCAGCGAGGTCAAGACGTGTTCATGCGCGCGGCGACGCCTCCATCCCAGCATCGATACCATCTTTCGTGTTGCGTCTATCCAAGACTGTTGCGTGATTTCTGCGATGCCCCAACGAACGGCATTCCTTCGTTGGGCGATCAACGTCGGTTCTGTGGGGATTGATCGGTCGCTCTCTTCTTCAAGCCGTTCCAGCGTCGTCCAGACCGCTGCAAGGGCCTCTGCGATCCGATCCAAATCATCGGCAAGCACGCTCTCGACCTCGGTTCGGTCCGCGACGGCCCTGCGCTCGTCAGCAGAGATTTGAAGCTGAACTGCGGTCCACGCCATCCAACCGGCGAACACGGCGGCGCACGCCGCAAGCAATCCTCCTGACAGGTTTTCATAAGAGCCGAGAGCGCACCCGATGATTTTGAGAGACCAGTGATGTTCTTCGCAATGATGAGGTCCCCATGCGACGGCATTCGCCAGCGTTACCGCAGAGACGATTGCCGAGCCGATCACGATGTAGATGCCTTGAACCCATCGACTGTTCATGTCGCAGCCTTATCCTCTAGTTCGCTTCATCGGGCGGCACCAACTCGATCCGATCCACGATGCGGCCCACCAGGCGGTGGATTTCATTGACGCTAAGGCACTGTTCTTGCGCAAATGCAGCCGTCGCAAACAGCAACGGGATCGTAGCAAATAGAGTTTTCGGCAAGGAAGGTGCCCCTCTTGTTAGAGCGCGGTGTGCGCGCCAGATAGCGCGGGTCGGCGGATACTGCGAAAAATTCGGTAGACGATAAACGCCCACCAAATTCCAAGCGTCGCGTACATAATGGGAGAGATGACCCTCTGGTCCTCAGCCTGTAGTTGTTGCCAGACCAGAAACCCATCACGCAGCGAAAGGTTGAACGTGCGGTGTTCAAATGGCGCGCACGCCGCCGCCGTTGATGATGGCTTCGGCTGGCGCTGACCAGTGATGCGCTGGGTCGAACGCGAAATCGTGTAGGTGTAGGACACGCACACCGGGTCGCGGGAAACATAGACGATCGACTGGTTGTCCCACGATGTGATCGGAAAGCGCTCAGCCTGCACGGTTAGCATATCCGACACAATTTCGGCTTGCGCCGAGAGGCACTCCTTCTCGTCTCGATAGCATTTGATTTCCGTCGTCTGACGCGGAAACGCCTGCTTGGTCTCGTCCTCGAACACCCACGTGCCAACCGCCCGCACGTAGCCACGATCCCAAGAGTCGGTGTAAACCTGCCCGCCCGACTGAATTCGCGGATACCCGCGAAGATCGATGATGCTATTGGTGACCATCAGAATGGCCAAGCTGCCGGCAAAGCCGCACAACAGCCAAAGAACCGCGCGCCCAACCGCCCGAACCATCGACATGATTTCGGAAATTCCCACTCCGCCCAAGGCAAGCCTACTGTGGCTGGTACCCTGAGAGCAAAACCCAGCCCGTTTAATATTGTGAATTGCGAGATCAAGCGGTGCACCGCTCGCAATCAAGGCCCCGGCATAACGACACGCGGCTGCTATGTCATCTTCCGCTGCGTCGGGACAGTAATAGGCATCGCGTACCGGGAGCGGCAAGCGACGGGCAGGCGTCAGGGACGAGGCGCAGGAAGGCCCTGCAGCGCGCCGGAGCGACGGGGCTACAGAACGCCGCGAGCCGTGCCAGCGCACAGGCGGCCACGCTCGGGCGGGGGCTACCGGGCGCGCAGGCCAAGACCCTCCCCAAATCTCGCCGGGACACAGCCGGGAACGCGCCGGAACCGTAATCCACAATATATTCAGAACGCAGCGCTTTTTCCGTCCAAGGGGGCTTAAGTGTTTACCCTTTCAGGGGGAAGGAGTGCGGCAGGCGCCGTCAGCGCTCCAGCCGCGCGAGCAGGCTCGAGGTGTCCCAGCGCTTGCCGCCCATCTTCTCGACTTCGGCGTAGAACTGATCGACCAGCGCGCTCACCGGCAGGTTGGCGCCGTTGCGTCGCGCTTCCGCGATGCAGATCGAGAGATCCTTGCGCATCCATTCGACCGCGAAGCCGAAATCGTACTTGCCGTCGTTCATGGTCTTGTAGCGGTTCTCCATCTGCCAGGATTGCGCCGCGCCCTTCGAGATCACCTCGATCACGCTAGCCACGTCGAGCCCCGACTTCTTGGCGAAATGGATGCCTTCGGAAAGGCCCTGTACCAGGCCGGCGATGCAGATCTGGTTGACCATCTTGGTGAGCTGGCCGGAGCCTGCCGGTCCGAGCAGCTTGCACATCCGCGCATAGGCCGCGATGACCGGCTCGGCGCCGGCATAGGCGTCTTCCTTGCCGCCGCACATCACCGTCAGCACGCCGTTCTCGGCGCCGGCCTGTCCGCCGGAGACCGGAGCATCGACGAATTTGAATCCTGCCTTCTCGGCGGCGGCATTGAGCTCGCGCGCGACTTCGGCGGAAGCGGTGGTGTGGTCGACGAAGGTCGCGCCCTTCTTCATGCCGGCGAATGCGCCGTCCGGGCCGATCGTGACCGCGCGCAGGTCGTTGTCATTGCCGACGCAGCACATCACGAATTCCTGGCCTTCGGCCGCGGCTTTCGGCGTCGGCGCCGCGCGGCCGCCGAATTTCTCGACCCAGGCCTGCGCCTTCGCCGGCGTCCGATTGTACACCGTCACCTCGTGGCCCCCCTTTTTCACGAGATGTCCTGCCATGGGGAAACCCATCACGCCGAGACCGAGAAAAGCGACTTTAGCCATGTCTGCTACCTTGTTTCTTCTAGTGACCTTGGGATTTGCCGGCGACATTGCACGGGCCGGACGGTGTTTTTCAGGCGGGAGGGCCGCACCATAAACGCTGCGCCGCAGAGGGCAACGGCTCGTTTGGCCGGCATTAGAGCATGATCCGGAAAAGTGGAAACCGGTTTTCCGAAAAGATCATGCTCCAACAAAGAGATGAGATCATGATCCGATTCTGTCCAATCGGATCATGATCTAGCGGTTTTGTGCTATGATAACCCACCAACGAACCTCACAAAAATGGGAGTGAGACATGAATGGAAGAGAGGCGGGCGCAAGCGTAGGCGTGCTCGATCATTTCAACATCCGCACCCGGAAACTCGCCGAAACCGTCACGTTCTATGAGGAGGTTTTGGGCCTGGAGAAGGGCGCCCGGCCGAATTTCGCCTTTCCCGGCGCCTGGATGTACAGCGAGGGCAAACCGGTGGTTCACCTCGTGGACATTTCCGCGACCGACGAGCCGCAAAAGCCCGACTCCGGCGTGGTCCATCATGTCGCCTTTGTCAGCCGCGGTTTCACGGCGATGCAGCAGCGTCTGCAGTCCAAGGGCATGAAATTCGATTCCCGGCAGGTTCCGGGCGGCGACCTCTGGCAGATCTTTGTGCACGATCCTAACGGCGTGATGATCGAGCTGAATTACGAGGTCGCCAAGGAACAGGGCGCCGCAGCGCCGGCCGAGCGCGCCGACGACGTCGGCGGCAGGTAGGAACCGTTCGGACGCGCCGTGTGAACCGCGGAATCTATTGTGCTGGCGCAACTACCCTTTCTTGCCGATCCGTCATATCTGTGACTTCACCATGTGGATATTCGGCAGGAGAGCGGCTGTGAGCGTGACGCAGCAACAGGTTCTGGAGAAATTGGCCGGGGTGACATCGCCGCGCGGCGTCGCCCTGACCAATGCCAACGTGCTGTCGCCGATCACGGTCAGCGACGGCAAGGTGTTCTTTTCGATCAATGTCGATGCCGCAGAGGCGCGCGCCTGGGAAAGCGTGCGCGCGCAGGCCGAGAGCGCCGTGCGCGCCATCCCCGGCGTCACCGCCGCCATGATCGCGCTGACCGCCGAGCGCAAGCCTGGCACGGCGGCTCCGCCGCAGCCGCACCGCCATGGCGGCGGCGGCATCGCGCCGGCCTCGACGCATCGGCCGCCGCAAGGCGCGCCGTCGCCGATGTCGCGGCAGGCCGAAATCCCCGGGATCGCCGCCGTCATCGCAGTGGCCTCGGGCAAGGGCGGTGTCGGCAAGTCGACCACCGCGCTCAACCTCGCGCTCGGCCTGCGCGATCTCGGTTTGCGCGTCGGCCTGCTCGATGCCGATATCTATGGCCCCTCGGTGCCGCGGCTGACCGGGATCCGCGAGAAGCCCGCGCTCAACGACGACAAGAAGATGATCCCGATCTCCCGCTTCGGGCTCTCGATCATGTCGATCGGATTCCTGGTCGAGGAAGACACCGCGATGATCTGGCGCGGGCCGATGGTGATGTCGGCGATCACGCAGATGCTGCGCGATGTCGCCTGGGGCACGCTGGATGTGCTGGTGGTCGATATGCCGCCCGGCACCGGTGACGCGCAGCTCACGCTGGCGCAGAATGTGCCCCTCAAAGGCGCCATCATCATCTCGACCCCGCAGGACCTGTCCCTGATCGATGCGCGGCGCGGGCTCGCCATGTTCAAAAAGGTTAACGTGCCCGTGCTCGGCATTGTCGAGAACATGAGCTATTTCCAGTGCCCGCATTGCGGCACGCGGTCGGACATTTTCGGCCATGGCGGCGCCCGGCATGAGGCCGAACGGCTGGGGGTACCGTTCCTGGGCGAAATTCCCCTCCATATGGCGATCCGCACCACCTCGGATTCCGGCAATCCGGTGGTGGATAGCGAGCCGGACGGGCCGCACGCGGCGATTTACCGCGCAATCGGGACCAAGGTCCGCGACCAGCTCCGGGGCGTGATCGCCGCGGCTTGACAGTCCTTTCCGCCCGATATTTCGCCTGGCGTCTTGCGACTTTCGTCCAGTCCCGTCATGCCAATGTCGCGTTTCCGCGGGCGGCCATCCGTGTTAAACGGCCCCGCCAGAGCGCCCCCGGAGCCTGAGGATTCGCCCGCCCGGAGGAGATGTTTTGGGGACAAAAGGGAAACGCCCCGCAAGGAGATGACTTAAGATGAAGCGTCGTGACTTTTTGAAAGTTTCTGCGGCCGGTGCGGCCGCGACTGCGGTTGCCGCGCCGGCGATTGCGCAGTCTTCTCCCGAAATCAAGTGGCGCTTGACCTCGAGCTTCCCGAAGTCGCTGGACACGATCTATGGCGGCGCTGAGCAGTTGTCGAAATACGTCGCCGAGATGACCGACAACAAATTCCAGATCCAGGTGTTCGCGGCGGGCGAGATCGCGCCGGGCCTGCAGGCGCTGGACTCGACGTCAACAGGTACCGTCGAGATGTCGCATACGGTGGCCTATTATTATGTCGGCAAGGACCCGACGTTCGCGATCTACGCCTCGGTCCCGTTCGGCCTCAATGCGCGGCAGCAGAACTCCTGGTGGTACCAGGGCGGCGGCGAGCAGCTCGGCAATGAGTTCTTCAAGAAGTTCAACGTGATCGGTTTGCCCTGCGGCAACACCGGCACTCAGATGGGCGGCTGGTTCCGCAAGGAGATCAAGACGGTCGCCGACCTCTCCGGCCTCAAATTCCGCATCGGCGGCATCGCCGGCCAGGTCCTGCAGAAGGTCGGTGTGGTGCCGCAGCAGCTCGCCGGCGGCGACATCTATCCGGCGTTGGAGAAGGGCACCATCGACGCCGCCGAATGGGTCGGCCCCTATGACGACGAGAAGCTCGGCTTCCAGAAGGTCGCAAAGTACTACTACTATCCGGGCTTCTGGGAAGGCGGCCCGACCGTCCACGCATTCGTCAACCTCGAGAAGTGGAATGCGCTGCCGAAGAACTATCAGGCAATCCTCACCAACGGGGCCGCGAATGCCAATAGCTGGATGGCCGCGCGGTATGACCTGCAAAACCCGACGGCGCTGAAGCGGCTGGTTGCCGGCGGCACGCAGCTTCGTCCGTTCACCAACGAGGTGCTGGAAGCCTGCCTGAAGGCGACCAACGAGCTGTGGAGCGAAATCTCCGCCAAGAACCCCGACTTCAAGAAGTCGATCGACGCAATGCAGGCCTACCGCTCCGACGAATATCTATGGTGGCAGGTCGCCGAATACACCTACGACAGCTTCATGATCCGCTCGCGCACCCGCGGTTGATCGGGCTTTAAATAGTAGATGCACGGCCCGGTCCCCTCGTGGGGCCGGGCTTTTTTGCACTGAGAATGCGGATGCCCGGATTCAGGCGTTCGCTGCAGCTCGAACGATTTCTTCCAGTTCTCCAACAAGCGGAGCTGCGCTGACTTCGGCAGCAATGATGTCCTTGAACCGTCGGGCAGCGATCAGGAATTGCGGCTCCCGGATCAGGCGCGTCATGGCGGCGGCAATTTCTGCTTCCGTAGCGGTCGGCGGCAAGACCAACCCCACGCCGCAGGCTTCCACACGCGCGGCAATGTCGCCCTGATCGCGGCCGAACGGCATGACCAGCAGCGGCAGGCCATGCGCGAGTGCACGGCTCGTCGTGCCGTGGCCACCGTGGCTCACGACTAGCGAGGCTTCCTTCATGGCCGCATCATGCGGGGCGCTCGGCAGCAGCGTGACATTGTCCGGCGCCTGCAGGGTGACGTCTTCCAGGGCAGGTCCGAGCGTTGCAACCGCATCCACATCGACGCGTCCTGCCGCGTTGATCGTGCGTTGCAGCGCCTCGGTCTGATCCTGATTGGTCGTGCTGAAAGAGATCAGCACGCGCGGACGATCCCCTTGGGACCAGGGAGAGATCCATGGCTTCGACCAATTCGAGGAATCCAGGAGCGGCCCGATGTACCTGACATTGCTGGGGAGGAAGTCGGGGGCAAAGTCAAACGCCGCGCTTACCGCTATCAGGAGCCGCGCCGGTCGGTCGAACAACTCCATCACATCAGCCCAAGGAGCAAGCTGCAGGCTCGCCCGCGCCTCGTTCAGCATCGGCAGCCATTCGTTCATGAGAGCAGCGAACCGGTTGCTTGCCGCCTCGACGGCGACGCGCTCTTCCGGCGTGCGAGGCGCCGACAGACCGCTGCCGATCGGCGGCTGCCCCGGGAGAGGTCGTAGGCTGATGGTGGGCGAGAGCAGGGCACAGGGAATATGTTCGGCCTCCGCGGCGAGCACCGCGCCGAACAGAGGCATATCGGTCAACACAGCGTCAGTGGTGGCGCGCCGGATTTCGTCGCGGACATCCGCACCTTGCGCGGCGGCTGGCCCAAACAGCAGGTGATCGCAGGCGTACTGAAGGGGGTCGGTGGCCTGCCCAATAGGCGAAACGTGGGGCGTCCGTTGCCAGGTCGCGAAGCCGAAGCCCGCCGTCTCGACGGACGCGCGCGCGTCCGCACGCGCGATGAAACGAACGACATGACCCCTTGCACGCAATTGCTGCGCCGCTGTCAGGGTCGGTCCGAGATGGCCGTGGTCTCCCCAGGTGGCCACCAGGAAATTGTAGGACATGGCTTGTTTCCCATCGATCGGAAGCGGCGATGGCGAGCCTGTCGACGGCAGGCCGCCGATCGTGTCGGACGGGAGAGATTTGGGTACCCGCGCTACCAGACGATTGCAGCAGATCGGATCTTTGTTGCATCGGTAATCTGCACGCTGCCTGACCGCGGCTTTTTGCGCGCTGCGGCGAACGTTGGCGATGGCAATCGGGAAGGGGATGTTCCATGCTGCCCTCAGGCCTCGGTACGAAGGCCGATGACACATATTCAAAGGGAGGAAACAACATGAAACGACGGGATTTCATCAAAGTCGCCGGCATTGGTGCCGCCGGTGCCGCCACGCTCGCCGCGCCGGCCATCGCGCAGTCGATGCCGGAGCTGAAATGGCGGATGACGACGAGCTGGCCGAAATCGCTCGATACGCTGCATGGCGCAGCCGAGATCATGGCCAAGGTCGTCGGCGAGGCCACCGACAACAAATTCCAGATCCAGACCTTCGCCGCCGGCGAGATCGTGCCGGGCCTGCAGGTGCTGGATGCCGTGCAGAGCGGCACGGTCGAGATGGGCCACACCGCCTCCTACTACTATTTCGGCAAGGATCCGACCTTCACCTTCGGCTCATCGGTGCCGTTCGGGCCGAACGCGAGGCTCAATCAGGCCTGGTACATGATGGGCGGCGGCAAGGAGCTCCTGAACGAGTTCTATAAGAGCTACAACGTCACCTCGCTGCTTGCCGGCAACACGACCTGCCAGATGGGCGGCTGGTTCCGCAAGGAGATCAACACCGTCGATGATCTCAAAGGATTGAAATTCCGCATCGGCGGTTTCGCCGGCCGCGTCATGGAGAAGCTCGGTTGCGTGCCGCAGCAGATCGCCGGCGGCGACATCTACCCGGCGCTTGAGAAAGGCACGATCGACGCCGCCGAATGGGTCGGCCCTTACGATGACGAGAAGCTCGGCCTGCAGAAGGTCGCGCCGCATTACTACTATCCGGGATGGTGGGAAGGCGGCCCGATGCTGCTGGTCTTCGTCAATCTCGAGAAGTGGAATGCGTTGCCGAAATACTACCAGGCCATCCTCGAGCAGGCCGGCCATCAAGCCAACAACTGGATGATGGCGAAGTACGACACCGTGAACCCGACCGCGCTGAAGAAGCTGCTCGCGGGCGGCGCCAAGCTGCATGCCTTCTCGCCGCAGATCATGCAAGCAAGCTTCAAGGCGGCAAAGGAGCTGCACGCCGAAGTCGCGGCCAGCAACGCCAATTTCAAGAAGGTCTATGAATCGCTGACAGCCTATACCAGCAACGGCTATCAATGGTTCCAGGTCGCCGAAGTCGGCTACGACAACTTCATGGCGCGCCACTCGCAGAGCTGATCCGTCGATCAATCAAAGGGGTGGCCTGCTCCGTAGCCCGGGTGAAGCGCAGCGCAACCCGGGACCGCGCGTAGTCGCGGATGCCGACGTCCCGGGTTACGCATTCGCTCCACCCGGGCTACGGGCTGGTGCACCAGCCTGCACTTTCACCGGTGCCGTCTCGGGCATCAGGCTCATCGCGATCAGTCCGACGACGGCCGCAAGCAACAGGTACCAGGCGGGCGCCAGCGGATCTCCTGAAATATGCAGCAGCCACGTGACCACGAGCTGCGCGGTGCCGCCGAAGCTTGCGATTGCAACCGCGTAGACGGTGGCGAACACGCCGCCGCGGATCTGTTGGGGCAGCGCCTCGGTGAAGGTGGCATAGAAAGCCGTGAACGGCAGCGATCCGATCAGCGATAGCGCGCCGAAGCCGAACAACAGCGACCACGCGCCGGGTGCACCGGCGATCCACAGGAAGATCGGATAGGTCAGCGCGAGCGTGACGATCTGCGGATAGATCATGACCGGCTTGCGACCCAGCAAGTCGGCCAGCCAGCCTCCCAGCAACGCGCCCGCGATCCCAAGACCATTGCTGACAAGCGACGTCGCAAAGGCCAGAGACGGCGCCACATGGAGCGTGTTCTGCGCATAAGTCGTCATGTATTGCGTCACATAGGTCGAAATCGTGCCGCTCGCCAGGATCATCAGCGCCAGTGCAATCAGGCGAATGTGCCGGCGCGCCAGCGCGAGATGGCTCGAGCTCTCGATGCGCCGGGCGCCGCTTTCGCCTTGCGGGATCGTCTCCGGCAGCGTCCGGCGCATCCAGAGCCCGAACGGCAGGCAGATGGCGCCGATCAGGAACGCCACGCGCCAGCCGTAGGAATCCAGCGCCTCTGGCGTCATCGTCCTGCTCAAGAGGAAGCCGACCAGCGCGCCGGTGGTGGCGGCGATCTGCTGGCTTGTCGGCTGCCACGAGACCACCAGCGCCCGACGTTCCGGCGGGGCGATCTCCAGGAGATAGGCCGTGGTCGGCCCGACCTCGCCGCCGAGCGCAAATCCCTGCATCAAGCGCGCCACGATCACAATGATCGGCGCCGCAAGGCCGATGGCGTTGTAGGATGGGGTGATCGAGATCGCCAGGATCGCGCTCCCCATCAACGCAAAGCTGAGCAGCATTGCCGGCCGCCGGCCGACACGGTCGGAATAGATGCCAAGCACGATCCCGCCGATCGGGCGCGTGATGAAACCCGCGCCGAAGGTCGCAAGCGACAGCATCAGGCTGCCATACTCGCCTTGCACAGGGAAGAAGGTGTGGCCGATCTGTATCGCGAAGAAGCTGTAGGTGATGAAATCATAGAATTCGAGCATGTTGCCGATCGTGGCGGCAAATGCTGCGCGCTTCACGCCGAACTGTTTGGTCTCCTCAACGACAAGCGACAATCGTACCTTCCCTGAAGCGATTCAATGATGAGCATTATTCGTGCTGGCGCGACTACTTACAACGTTATGGCGGCGCCCTTCTGCCATGCGTGCATCGCAGTTGGGATAGAACATGTCACTCTTCCGTGTCCGGAACTGCGCAACCGCTATCCGCGGTTTGATGTTTGCGCTGACCTTCGGCCGATCACGTGGCGCTATAGCGCTCCAGGTCCAAAGCCAGCTGGTCGAGCGGCTGCCTGTTTCCAATTTGGGCCATCCAGCACCAAAGTTCGAGAACGAAGTATAGGTGGTAGAGGTCGAGCGTCAAAAGCCAGTGCTTTCGGTCCATGACGCCGTATCCGTCAAGGAGCGCGCTCCTTGCCTCTGCGTCGAGATAATAGAGTGCTTTGGCGACATCCATCAGCGGATCTCCGGCCAGCGCGCCTTCAAAATCCAAAACACCAGTGAGCCGTAGGCGGCCATTTGAGACGGTGGCAAGCAGGTTGCCCGCGTGCAGATCATTGTGACATAGCACCGCTTGCGTGCAGTCGCTGAGCAGTTCGGCGCGGTCGGCGAGATGCTTGGCAACCCGCTTGGCAAGGTCTGCATTTCCGCCGCGTTCGGCAAATTCCTTGAGCTTTCGTTGGAATTGATGCGTCAGGTACTGGTGGTTTGTCGAATGCGCCGTCCAGATTCCGTTCGCACCGATGTAGCCGAATGCGTCCATGGCGATGCAATGAAACTCGCGGAGCAGCCGGCCGATTTGTGCGTAAGCGGATAGCCGTTGCGCCGCGTCCAGAGTCGCTTCCAGTCGGCCCAGTATCGAACCCTCGAGCTTGGTCATCAATGTCAAGTTTAGACCGAGCAATCTCTTTGAGTCGTCCGCAAGCAGAATGCGTGGAGTAGACACGCTAAGGCGATCTCGGACTAGGCCAATGACGGTCAACTCCTTTTGCATCTTCCAATGCAATTCGTCGGGATAAACCTTCAATACGAGCGGTGGATGCGCGTGATCCGCGAAAGCGATCTCGTAAACTGCTGAGATCTCGCCGCCATGAAGCCTGGAAATCGTCGCAACAGCTCGCTTCGAAACGGTCTGATCAACGATCGCCTGCGCCGTCGCGACGGACAGTTCTAGATCGGGCTTGAGGCTCATCGTGCTGTCCATTCGAAACTTGGCTCCCTCGGACGTCGGCGTATCCGCGGCGCCTGGTGTAAAAGTGGCGACACCTCGGCATCACCACATTTACGCTGCAATAGGAAAGGTATACTATCGGCTGCTCGTTCGGTTGAGATAAACATCCGGCCTTTCGCTCGTTCGTTGAACTGCATCGCGAAGAGGAGCACGACCATGGCGATTACCACGCTGAAGGTTTTGGCGAGCCTCCTGCAATTGCACGGGCCAGGTGCAACAATTCAGAGCGACCATCCCGGCATCGACGCGCTGCTTAACGAACTGCGCGAGCAGAGTTCGACAGAAGGACTTAGCTCCGACCAACCCGCGGTTATTCCTGACCAACCCGTTGTAAATCAAGTTTATTTCAGGCGAGGCTTTGGCCGAGGGCCGCATGCGGGCGTCTTTCGCAGGGCCGGATACGCTCCAGGGGCAGGTGCCTTCCGCAGAGGCGCGTACGCTCCGGGAGCGGGCGCGTTCCGCAGAGGGGGCTTTGTTCGGGGATACTAGCTAATCGCAATTTTTTCAGGCGCGTACCGGCATCGGCATGTTGTTTGACGATTCAAATCCTGTCGCTTTCCATGACCAGCCGATCACGCAGTTGCTGGTCAAGGTGGCAGCGCGATGCAACATCGACTACTCCTATTGCTACTGGTTTCGCGACGCGGCCGTCTACGACAAGCCCAAGCTGATGAGCACCGGCGTGCTACATCAATTGTTGCAGCGCATCGAAGAACACGTCGCACGATACTCCCTCGTCGATTTTCCCATCGTTCTGCACGGTGGCGAGCCCTTGCTCTGGGGTGTCGAGAATTTCCACCGTTTTGCCGAGGGCTGCGAGCGCATTTCATCGCGAACCGGCTGCGACATTCCCATCGCGGTCACGACCAATGGCGTGTTGATCGATGATCAATGGCTGGACTGCTTCGAGACACGCAACATTTCGGTTGCGATCAGTCTCGATGGACCGGCACATATTCACGACCTTCACCGTCGGACATTTCAGGGGACGGGCACCCACGCTGCGGTGGAGCGCGCCGCCCGCATGCTGGTCTCGCGCGACATTTGCGTAAGCGCCCTGGCTGTCTGCAATCCCGCGTACCCGCCGGAGCAGTATGTCGCGTTTTTCACCGCGTGCGGAATTGCGAACTACGACATCATGATCCCCGATGCGACGGTGGACGAGAAGCCGGCGTCCATTGCGTCGTTCTACAACGGACTGTTCGACTTGTGGCTGACGGCAAATCGCACGGCGCCGACCGCCAATATCCGCATCGTTTCCGACATGATCACTGCCCTGCTGGGCAACAATTCGCCGACCGAAGGCGTCGGCCACAAGCCGATCGAGCTTTGCACCGTGATGACCGATGGCACCGTGGAGGCCCACGATGTGCTCCGCATCGCGGGCGACGGCTTCACGCGGACCAGGTTCAACATCTTCGATCATGCGATCGACGAGGTCAGGAACGAACCGCGCTGGAAAGCGGCGCGCGACGCCTCAATCAATCTTTGCGAGAAATGCCGGCAGTGCAAGTTCATGAATGCTTGCGGAGGGGGGTATCTTCCGCATCGTTTTTCCAAGGCGAATGGTTACGACAATCCGTCGGTATATTGCGACGATCTCTATTCGATGTTCGAGAACATGCAATCCGTCCTGGAGAGCCATCTTTATGTCAGCAAGCCAGGCGGGGAACGTGTCAACGTGCGCGAAGCGTTGACACGCGCTTAGCGGCTGGATGGCGAAAGGCGACCGGGAGTTCGAGTCTCGAGCGCTGGATCATGCTCAAACAAAGAGATGAGAACATGATCCGAATCCGCCTAATCGGGTCATGGTCTAATGCGCCTCGTTATGCGGCGAGACATTCCGCTTTGCAGCCGGCGGGTGGGGCGCGGGGCGCGACGCTGGATGCGACGCGGCGGCAACTCGATGTGGCGCTGGAGCAGCGGATGGATGCTGGGGCGGCTTCGGGGCCGCGGCAACGGCGCCGGGTTTTGGCGCCGGTGGGGCGGCGACCGGTTTCGCTGCGACATTTGCCGGCTTCGCTGCGGCATTCAGAGGCTTTGCTTCCGGTCTGACCGCCGCATTCGGCGGCTTGGGCAGCGCTCCGTTGGTCGGCGCAGCATGCTCCGAGCCAACAGATGCCTTGTTTTCAAGTGACTTGTTCGCGGCGGGAGGATCGTTCGCAACAGGCTTATTGCCGGGTGGGGTGGCCGCAAGAGGCTTGCTCTCGAGCGGCTTGTTGGCGACCGCATTGTTCGCAGGTGCCTTGGGAGCGACCGGCTGCGGCAGCGGCGCGGGTCCCGGCTTGGCTTCCCGTGCGGCGACAATACCCTTGCCGGTGAACTCGCCGGGCTTGGCTGTCGCTGCGATTGCCGGGCGACCGTGGTTCTCGGAGGCGAGCAGCGCTCTGTTCGTGCTCGCCAGGTGCTGCTGCTGGATCTGCGCGGGCGCAGGAGCAACGTGGTGATCCTGCGCAGCCACTTGCTCTTGCGCCGTCGGCTGAGACGTGATGCCACCACTGCCGCCGTTGAAACTGACACGCGTGATGTTGTTGTTGATCACGGTCTTACTATAGACGTTGGTGACGTTGACACTGCCGAAATTATTGATGGTGCGGTTGTAGGCCAACACGCCATTGTCCCAGTGGCCGCCTTCATAGCCGACGCCGCCATAGCCGAAACCATAGTTGACGCCACCGTAGAAGCCGACACGCGGCCCCCAATAACCGGTGTTCCACGCGTAAACACCGTCACGCCACGCCCAGTAACCGGGCGTCCACAACAGGCCGACGGCCGGCGGCTCCACCCAGGTGCCCGGAACCCAGTAATAACCGTCCGTGCCGTAAGCCCAATAGCCGGGCGTCCAAATGTACCCAGGGGCTGGAAGCGGCGGTTGCTCATAGACCGGAAGCTCCGGTGGGGCGATCGTAATGCTTATGATTTGGGCTTGGGTGACGGGGGAAATGATCAGCGCGGCAAGAAGCCCGATGATGAATAGAAAGCGTCGCATGCTTGTTCCTTTCACATGAGCAGCTCCCCGCGAGTCGGAACGATGTTGAGCGAATGACGCAATATTATGGCGCACTGGTCTAGTGCAGCAGGCGCTACTGGATGATGTAGGCGGCGGCGCTGAGCAATCCCAGCGCAATGACGATGATATCCTGGCGCCCGATCTCGCAGGTCCGCTCTCACGTCCGGAAACTCGCTCGCGCGAGTTTCTACCGCCGCTTGTGACCCATAGCGATCAAAGGAAGTCGGCGATAAAGATGTTTGCGTGAAACTAGAGCGTCGAAGTGAGGCCTATGGTTTTCTGGACAGGCTAAGTAGACTGACCCATACAGATTGGGGGAGGTCGCGCTTTGACCCGAAGCCGCTGTTAACCAAAGAGCGGAGCGTGTCCGCTCGGCGGGGCAATTCAGACTTCGACTCGTTCCGCAATGTGACATGCGTCGTCCACGTCGCCAAACTGATATCGAGCGTCACTCCCAATTTTTATGTTGCCGAACAAGAGTTCGGCGTTAACCACCGCTAACGGTTGCAGCCTGAGCGAAATCGCTTCGAAGTTTCTTAAATTTTGCTGGGTACCTCTTCCGGGCATGGTGACTGGGGGAAAGATATGAGTAAGCGGGCCAAACGTGGAAAGGCAGAAGCGCTCGCACTACCAATGGCCGCGAGAGTTGCAGTTGGCGCCGTGGCCGTGGCCGCATTGGGATACAGCTTGCTGTCTCGCCCGACGAGCGTGCAACCGATACGGAAGCCGTCCGCTCCCCAAGCCCTGGCATCGTCAACTCCGGTTCACGTGTCAACTCCAGTTCATGCATCAGCGCCAGCTCCGGCTCCGATTTCGGTCCCGGCGCCTCTGGTCGAACCACCAAAAGCTGCTGACGGTCCCGGAGCATTTGTTCGGCAGGTAGTTGACTACGCGAGCCACCAGACGCCGGGCACCGTGATCATCGATACCAAGAACACATTCCTGTATTTCGTTCTGAGCGACACGCAAGCGTTGCGCTACGGCATCGGTGTTGGCCGCGAAGGCTTCACATGGTCAGGCGAGCAGACTGTGGCCCGTAAGACGGAATGGCCGGATTGGCGTCCGCCGGCAGAGATGCTTGTGCGTCAGCCTTATCTGCCGCGGTTTATGGCAGGCGGTCCCGGCAACCCGCTCGGCGCTCGGGCGATGTATCTGGGCGAGACCGAATATAGAATTCACGGCACCAACAAGCCCGATACGATCGGGAAGCGGGTTTCGTCCGGCTGTATCCGGCTGACCAATGAGGACGTCGTGGACCTTTATGAGCGGGTGAAAGTCGGAGCGAAAGTGATCGTGCTTCCGGCAACCGCTGCCCGTCGACCATCCCAGGGAGCGCCGCCCGACGCCGCTTTCCGATCGCCGGACCCGGCATCGCCGTCGAACCGGCCCTCGGTAACCAACGCGCAGATGCTGTCATCTGAACCGAAGATCGCCGAGGTCCAGTAACTCAGTCCTCCGTCCTCGGTCTGCAACTGAGGACAAGGAGGCAATTCAAGTCGTCGCTTTTAAGTGAGTGTCTGGTCCTGAGCGGCAGTTCTGGAATGTCTGCTATCACGCCGCTATGGGCGGTTGAGCAGACGTAAACCAAGCCAAGCGACTTATGAATCCAAGTGTCCTAGCCCGGGTGAAGCGTTAGCGTAATCCGGGACTGGCCGCAGATGTTGATGCAGATGTCAGGCTGTACATGCCCATCGTCGCCGCCACCAGCGGCACGTTGTCGATGACGGCGCTGAGAAGCCCGAGCGCGATGACGATGATGTCCAGGCGCCCGAGCAGGTCCGCTCTCATGGGTAGTCCGGAAACTCGCTCGCGCGAGCCTCTACCGCCCCTTGTGACCCAAAGCTGCCGTGTCACAATCGGTGTATTGATTTAAGTCAAACAACCGCACATTGATCACGGGTGTACAGCAGCTGCATTTTGCCGCACGCTCCTCGCCGCAAGCTCTTGGAAGGCGGCGTTCGCTGCATGCGGTAGTCCGAGAGGGGTGGGAGTTTCAAACCACTGACCATCCGGGAGGAGACACCATGAGCATAGGGAATGCTTGGACGTGCGGGCTTACGCTGATCGCTGCGATGACGATGGCGAGCCCGCAAGCAATCGCACAGCAGCAGCAACGGCCCAACATCGTCATGATCATGGGCGACGACATCGGATGGTTCAATATCGGCGTCTATAATCAGGGCATGATGGCTGGTCGAACGCCAAATCTTGACCAGCTCGCGTCAGAGGGCATGCGGTTCACCGACTACTACGCCGAGGCGAGCTGCACGGCAGGCCGCGCCAACTTCATTACTGGCGAGCTGCCGATCCGCACCGGGCTGACCACAGTCGGGCAGGCTGGGTCCCCGATCGGTATGCCGGACGAGGCCCCGACCATTGCCAGCGTGCTGAAATCGATGGGCTACGCCACCGGCCAGTTCGGCAAGAACCATTTGGGCGACAGGAACCAGTTCCTGCCTACGATGCACGGGTTCGATGAGTTCTTCGGCTATCTCTATCACCTCGATGCAATGGAAGACCCCTGTCATCGCAACTACCCGCCTGCCCTGAAAGAGACCGTAGGCCCGCGGCACATGATCCACAGCTTCGCGTCTGACGTGGATGATGCCACCGTCCAGCCGCGCTGGGGCAAGATCGGCAAACAGAGGATCGAGGACGCGGGCGAACTGTGTCCCAAACGAATGGAGACTGTGGACGACGAAATCCTCAGCCACGCCCTGGCCTTCATCGACAAAGCCAGAGGCGAGAACAGGCCGTTCTTCGTTTGGCTCAATCCTACGCGGATGCATGTCTTCACGCATCTCTCCGAGAAATACGAGAACATGCGCAACCCCGAGAACGGCTGGTCCATCGAAGAAGCTGGCATGGCGCAACTCGACGACATCGTCGGCTCGGTCATGAAGTACCTGAAGGACAACGGGCTCGAGAACAACACGATCCTCGGCTTCACCACCGACAACGGCGCCGAGAACTTCACTTGGCCGGACGGCGGTCAGACCCCGTTTGCCGGCGCGAAGGGAATGGCGCTCGAGGGCGGCTTCCGTGCGCCGATGATCATCCGCTGGCCGGGCAAGGTGCCGGCCGGCAAGGTGGAGAACAGCATCGTATCCGGCCTCGACTGGTTCCCAACGTTTGTAGCTGCCGCCGGCAATCCGAACATCGTTGAAGAACTCAAGAAAGGCAAACAGGTCGGCGACCGCACCTACAGGGTCCACCTGGACGGTTATGATCAGACGGACCTCATCACCGGCAAAGGCCCCTCGAAGCGCCACGAGATCTTCTATTTCACCGAAGGCAACCTCTCCGCGGTGCGCATCAACGACTTCAAGTACAGACTGACCGATCAGCCGAACGGCTGGTTCGGTTCCACAGTCAAGGTCGATTTTCCAATTTTGATCAACTTGCGCCTCGATCCCTTCGAGCGTACGGGCCTGAACCAATCGCTCGCAGCGATTGAATGGTGGGGCAACGAGTTCTGGCGCTTCGTCTTCCTTCAGCAGAAGATGGGCGAGGAGGCGCAGACCTTCCTTGAGTTCCCGCCAATGCAGAAGGGCGGAAGCTTCAATCTCGCCGCCGTGAAGGAAGAGCTGGATAGGAAGATGGCTGCCCAAGCCGCGCACTAGACCAACTTCCACGCGTGGGCTTCAAGGAGCCCGCGCGGTCGTTCCGTCCATTTCTTGCTGGGGCAGCGCCGCAGAATTTTCGAGTTACGGGCGCAGCAATGTGCGTTCATCGCCCTGAGCAGCGGTTCTGGAATGTCTGCCTTCGCGCCGCTATGGGCGGTTGAACGGACGTAAACCAAGCCAAGCGACTTATGAATCCAAGTGTCGTAGCCCGGGTGAAGCGTTAGCGTAACCCGGGACCGGCCGGAGATGTTGATGCAGATGTCCCGGGTCGCGCTTCGCGGCACCCGGGCTAGGGGTTAGAGCGTTTTCGAGCGAAGTGGAAATCGGTTCGCACGCGTCAAAACAAGAATCTAGAGCTTCGGTTCTGATTCAATCAGGACCGAAAATGCTCTAGTGCAGCAGGCGGTACTGGATGATGTAGGCGGCGGCGCCGGCGAAATAGCCGAGCAAGGCAAGGCCGCTGATGCGGCGGACGTACCAGAAGAAGTGGATATTCTCCAAGCCCATCGCGGCGACGCCTGCCGCCGAGCCGATGATCAGGATCGATCCGCCGGTGCCGGCGCAGTAAGCGATGAACTCCCACAGGAAACTGTCCGAAGGATACTGAGTCAGGCTGTACATGCCCATCGTCGCCGCCACCAGCGGCACGTTGTCGATGACGGCGCTGAGAAGCCCGAGCGCGATGACGATGATGTCCTGGCGCCCGATGGTCGCATCCAGCCACCTGGCCAGTATTTCCAGAACATGGGTGTGCTCGAGCGCTGCGACCGACAGCAAGATCCCGACGAAGAAGACGATCGAGCCCATGTCGATCCGCGTCAGCGCGTGGAGGAGGGTGAGATGCTCCTTTTCGTCTTGCTCCTTGTGTCGATGGATCAGTTCGCCAACCGTCCAGAGGATGCCCAGTCCAAAAAGGATTCCCATGAACGGCGGCAGGTGCGTCACGGCCTTGAAGGCGGGCACCGCGATCAGGATGCCGAGGCCGAGATAGAACATCACGTTGCGCTCGAAGACGCTGGTCTCGGGCGTCTCACGCTCCACCTCTGCGAGCGCTGGAATTTCCTTGCCCCGCAAGAAATAGCAGACGACGAGGAGAGGGACGATCAAGTTGATCAGCGAAGCGAGGAAGACCCCCTTGATGATCGCGAGCGGCGTGATCTGTCCGCCGATCCACAGCATCGTGGTCGTCACGTCGCCGATCGGCGACCATGCGCCGCCTGCGTTGGCCGCGATCACGATCATGGAGGCGAAGAACAGGCGATCGTCTGCATCGTCGAGCAGCTTCCGCATCAGCGATATCATCACGATCGTGGTCGTCAGATTGTCCAGGATCGCACTCAGGAAAAAGGTTACGAAGCCGACCAGCCACATCAGGGTGACTTGCTTCCTGGTGCGGATCAGCGAGGTGATGACTTCAAAGCCGTTATGGGCATCGATCACCTCGACGATCGTCATGGCGCCGAGCAGGAAGAAGACGATCTGCGCGGTCGTGGAGACGGATTCGTTGAGCTGCTTGTCGATCAGGGCCGCGTCGCCGCTCGCCACGGCGTACACCGTCCAGAGCAGTCCGGCGCCCAGCAATGCGGAGGCTGACTTGTTGATCCCGATCGGGTGTTCCAGCGCGATCGCGGCGTAGGCGACGACAAAGATCGCGACGATTGCGGCCAACAAGACCTGATCCCCCAAGCCCGTCCATACCGATCCCGATCGGCAGCCGTCCAGCAGCTTCGCCGCGGCTATTTGCCCGCGCACCCTCCGGAGGAAGGGCACGGCCAGATCAGTTCGCCAGTTCAATTCTTGGGCTGACCAAAATCGAGCGGCGGCAGGTCGATCTGCGGCACCTCGATTTTCACCTTGGTCAGGTCGACGTCGAGCGGCTTGTCGAGCAGGGCCGTCACCGTGATCGGGAAGGCGATCACCAGCGCGACCATGATCGCCTGCAGTCCGATCCACGGCATCGCGCCCCAATAGATGTCGGAGCTCTTCACTTCCTTCGGCGCCACGCCGCGCAGATAGAACAGCGCGAAGCCGAACGGCGGATGCAGGAACGACGTCTGCATGTTGACGCAGAGCATGACGCCGAACCAGATCAGGGCGGCATCGGGGCCGACGACCGGCGCCAGGATCTTCTGCGCGATCGGCGCGATCATCGGCAGGATGATGAAGGCGATCTCGAAGAAGTCGAGGAAGAAGGCCAGGAAGAAGATGAAGAGATTGATGAAGATCAGGAAGCCCCACACGCCGCCGGGCAGCGATGTCAGATGGTGCTCGAGCCAGACGCCTCCGGAGACGCCGAGGAACACGACCGAGAAACAGGTCGAGCCGATCAGGATGAAGGTGACCATGCAGGTGATCCGCATGGTCGTCTCATAGCCCTGCTTGATCAGGTCGCGCAGGTCGGGAATGCGCACCGCCTCGAGGCAGATCCAGACCACCGCAAGATAGGTGATGGCGAACATGATCTTGAAGATCAGGTTCTCGCTGTAGAGGATCGCGACGATGGTGCCGATGCCTGCGGCGATGACGCCGGCGATCATTACCTTGTGGCCGGTCGAGCTGAAATCCTTGTGGTGGATCGCGGCGAGCACGATGGCGCCGACCGCGCCCATGGCGCCGGCTTCGGTCGGGGTCGCAAGGCCCATCATCATGGTGCCGAGCACGACGAAGATCAGCACCGCGGATGGAATGATGCCGAGCAGGCATTTCTTCCATAGCGCCCAGCCGGTCAGCGTGCGCGCTTCCTTTGGCACCGCCGGCACGTGGCTCGGCTTGATGATGCCCAGCACGAAGGTGTAGCCGGCAAACAGGAGGATCTGGAAGATCGATGGTCCCCAGGCGCCGAGATACATGTCGCCGACCGATTTGCCGAGCTGGTCGGCGAGCACGATCAGGACCAGCGACGGCGGCACCAGTTGGGTGATGGTGCCGGAGGCCGCCAGCACGCCGGTGATGTAGCGTATGTTGTAGCCATAGCGGATCATCACCGGCATCGAGATCAGCGCCATCGCGATCACCTGCGCCGCCACCGTGCCGGTGATCGCGCCCAGGATGAAGCCGACGATGATGACGGAATAGCCGAGGCCGCCGCGGATCGGGCCGAACAACTGGCCCATCGAATCCAGCATGTCCTCCGCAAGCCCGCACCGTTCCAGGATCGCGCCCATGAAGGTGAAGAAGGGGATTGCGAGCAGCAGCTCATTGGACAGCACGCTGCCGAAGATGCGGCCGGGGATCGCCTGCAGGAAGTTGAGGTCGAAGAAGCCGAGATAGATCGAGAGGAATCCGAACGAAAGCCCGACTGCGGCCAGCGTGAATGCCACGGGGTAGCCGATCAGCATGGCTATGATCATGCCACCGAACATCAGTGGCGGCATCATCTCCAGCGTAATCATTGGGTCGGCCTCTCGTACTTCGCGTCGATCGTCACATAGCCCTGCAGCGCCGCGATGCGCTTGATCACCTCCGAGACGCCTTGCAACGCCAGCATCACGAAACCCGCCGGAATGACGAACTTGATTGGCCAGCGGACCAGGCCGCCGGCATTGCTTGAGATCTCGCCGACCGCATAGGACTGGTAGAAGAACGGCCAGGACAGATAAGCGAGCAGCAGGCAGGCCGGGATCAGGAAGAACAGCGTGCCGATCAGGTCGAGCCAGAGCTGGCCGCGCTCGGACAGCATGAGATAGAAGATCTCGACCCGGACATGCTCGTTGCGCTTGAAGGTGTAGGACGCGCCGAACATCACGAGGACGGCGAACATGTACCACTGCGCTTCGAGCCAGCCGTTCGAGCTATAGGAAAAGGCGTAGCGGATCATCGCATTGCCCGCGCTGACGAGACAGGCAATCAGCACCAGGAGGTTGCAGATATAGCCGATCTTCTCATTGAGCCGGTCGATGGCTGTACTCAATCCCATCAAAGGGCGCATTATGGTCTCCGCGGCTGCGCCAAACGCGCGCCGTTTGTGTCAACGAGCATCGCTACGCCACTGCGCCAACGCGCGCGGTGCCAAAGCTCACCTCTACGAGCGATTGCAATGCCAGTCCTCCCCATCGGTGTGCTTCTGCCGTCTTGGCTGCACCGGGTAGGGCAGCGGCCTGTCCGGCCGAGCTGGCGTGAAAGCTGCCGCACCATTTCAGCGTGGGGTGATAAGGTCAATTGGAAAATGGGCAAATTGACGCGGCCCCAAGCCGCTGCATGGGCTTGGTGAATCCCGGTCCGATCGGCCGTTTTCGAGAGGGCTGGCTGGGCCGAGGCGGGCGGCCCTCAGCCGCCGGTGACGCTCATGTGCCGGCTGACGCTGGGGCGGTTGTGCCGGCGGTCGATGATGAAATCATGCCCCTTCGGCTTCAACCCGATGGCACGGTCGATCGTGGCGGACAAGAGCTCGTTGTCTGCCGACGCGCGCAGCGGTTTGCGCAAATCGGAGGCATCCTCGTGGCCCAGGCAGGTGTGCAGCGTGCCGGTGCAGGTGATGCGCACGCGGTTGCAGGATTCGCAGAAATTGTGGGTCATCGGCGTGATGAAGCCGAGCTTGCCGCCGGTCTCGCTGACACGGACATAGCGGGCAGGGCCGCCGGTGCTTTCTTCGAGATCGGTCAGCGTGAACTGCTTTTCCAGCCGGGCGCGGAGAAGCGACAGCGGCACATACTGATCGATACGGCCGGCGCCGATGTCGCCCATCGGCATCACCTCGATCAGGGTCAGCGCCATACCCTTGCCGTGCGCCCACTCCATCAGCGAGGGGATCTCGTCCTCGTTCATGTTCTTGAGCGCCACCGCGTTGATCTTGACCGCAAGCCCCGCGGCCCGTGCCGCCTCGATCCCGGCCAGGACCTTGTCGATGTCGCCCCAGCGCGTGATCGCGCGGAACTTGTCGGCATCAAGCGTGTCGAGCGAGACGTTGATGCGGCGCACGCCGCAATCGGCGAGTTCGCCGGCGAAGCGCGCGAGCTGTGAGCCGTTGGTGGTCAGCGTCAATTCATCGAGCGCGCCGCTGGCAAGATGCCGCGACAGCGAGCGCACCAGCGTCATCACGTTGCGCCGCACCAGGGGCTCCCCGCCGGTAAGGCGGAGCTTGCGCACGCCCTTGGCGATGAAGGCGGAGCACAGCCGGTCGAGCTCTTCCAGCGTCAGGAGATCGGCTTTCGGAAGAAAGGTCATGTCTTCCGACATGCAGTAGAAGCAGCGCAGGTCACAGCGGTCGGTGACGGAGACGCGCAGGTAGCGGATCGTCCGGCCGAACGGATCGGTCATCGGACGGAACAGGGATTCGGAGGGGGGAAGCGAAATCGCGCTCATTCACACGCCTTGCCAACGCCTTGCTCGACGGAGCCGGACGAAAGGGAAGTGGCTCCGCGAGCACAATCTAGGCAGCTTGTTACCGTCCGACAATGCGCGCCGTCAAATAGTGCAGTGCGAACGTGTAATTTAGAGCGTTTTCGAGCGAAGTGGACGCCGGTTCGCATAGCAATCAAGTTTACGCAGATTGCGTAGACTTATCTGCGCAGAAAACGCGTCAAAACAAGAATCTGGAGCTTCGGTTCTGATTCAATCAGAACCGAATATGCTCTAGCGCTGCACCGGCGCGTTCGGATCCGGGAAAGGCGTACCGGCAGCGGTGGCCGGCTCGGCTGCGGGGGCTGCCGCAGCGGCGGCCGGCTTCGGCCGCTTCGGTCGCGGCTTGCGCGCCTTGGGCGGCGGAGCCGTGGGCTTCAGTTCCGCAACCACGGGGTTTGGATCGACGACGGTCGATGCCGCAGTGGTGAGGTCGCCGGGGTTGCGGACCACCGTGACCGGAACCGTGGCCGATTCATACTTCGGCAGGTTGAAGGTGACGGAGAAGCCACTGTCGGGCGCTGCCACCGAGACGGTGCAGGGCGTTTTGCAGCCCGGTCCGACCGAGGTCACCGCGTCCGCGCCCGGAGGCGTCGATTCGAGCTGAACCTGGACCGGCGCAGGCGCCGACTTGAACGAATCCCAAGAAAAAGACGAACAGCCCGCCAGGCTTGCCCCGGCGACGGCAATCGCGATGACACGACGCATGATTGATCCACCTAACTGTGGCTGAGAGCCACAATCCCCGGCCGGACCATAGGAGGGTGGGCACTGCGGCGCAACGGCGCAGGGCGAATTCGCTAAGCGATGGTTAATAAGGATGCCTGGCGTTGCAGAAAAGCAACGTTATCTCAGTAGGTTAAGAGATATTCACAGCCCTGGCGAGGCTGTCGACGGCCGCCGGCAGCTCCCGCATATGGCCGATCAGCCGATCCGGCTTCAATTCGGCAATAGGTATCTCGGTATAGCCGAATTCGACTCCGATCACCGGGATACCTGCCCGTCGGGCGACCCCGACATCCGGCCCGCCATCGCCGACCATGATTGCGGAGGATAGCTGTCCCTCCGCCCGCGCCACCGTTTGCCGGAGGATCGCGGGATCCGGTTTCGAGATTCCGAAGGTGTCCGCGCCGCAGATTGCAGCAAACCGGCCGCTCAGGCCGAGTTGATCGAGCAGGAGCTTTGACAGGAACTCGAGCTTGTTGGTGCAGACCGCAAAGCGGAACCCCTGCGCGGCGAGTTCGTCCAGGGCGTTTTCCAGGCCTTCGAACGGGCGCGATTCGTTGGCGATATGGGCGGCGTAATAGTCGATGAAATCCTTGGTCAGCCGGCTGACGTCGTCCGTGCTGATCTGGCGGCCCTCGACCTCGAGCGCGCGCTCGATCAATCTGCGTGCTCCGCCGCCGATCATGGTCCGCGCCGATTGCAGCGGCATCGGGGCCAAGCCCTCGCGGTCCAGCACGTAATTGAGCGCGCTGATCAGGTCGGGCGCGGTATCGACGAGGGTACCGTCGAGATCGAAAACGACAATGCCGGGAGAGTTCATCCTCCTTTGGCTATCGTTTCCGGCGCCGTCATGCAAGAGAAGAGGGCGGACTTCGCTGCGCATAGAGCATGATCCGGAAAAGTGGAGACCGGTTTTCCGAAAAGATCATGCTCAAACAAAAGATCCGAGGGAGGGCGTTCCATGCGTGAACTTGCCGGCAGAACAGCCTTTGTCACCGGCGGGGCCAGCGGCATCGGCCTTGCGCTTGGTCGTGCGTTCGCGGAGGCCGGCATGAAGGTGATGCTCGCCGACATCGAGGCGGACGCGCTCGAACGCGCCGTCAAAAGTCTGGCTGAGTTTGGTTCGAGCGTCAGAGGCACGCTCTGCGATGTCGCCGATCCCGCAAGCGTCGAGGACGCCGCCGGTGCCGCGTTCGATGCCTTCGGCAATGTCCACATTCTCTGCAACAATGCCGGCGTCGCCGCCGGCGGCGGCATTGACGCGATCTCGCTCGAGAGCTGGCGCTGGGTGATCGATGTCAACCTGATGGGCGTCGTGCATGGCATCGCAAGCTTCCTGCCGCACATGCGCAAGCACGGCGAGGGCGGGCACATCGTCAACACCGCCTCGATGGCGGGGATAAACGGCGGCCTCGGCTTCAGCCCATACTCGGCGACGAAGTTCGCGGTCGTCAGCATGTCCGAGGGGCTGGCCCTGCGGCTCAAGCCGCTTGGCATCGGCGTCAGCGTGCTGTGCCCGAGCTTCGTGCGGACCCGGATCGGCGAGAGCGGACGCAACCGCCCTCCGCGCTACGGTCCGACGCCTGCACTCGATCCTGAGAGCCCGGCGGCCGCCATGGTCGCGGAGATCGCGCGGCAGCTTGAGGCCGGCATCGATCCGGCCGACGTCGCCGCACGCGTCCTTGCCGCCATACGGGAGGATCGCCTCTATGTATTTACCCATCCCGGCATGCGGGCCGAGGTCGAGACTCGGTTTGGCGCGATCCTGGCCGCGATGGACGAGGTCTGAAAGTTAATCTTTCGGTAGAGGACGAAGCATTGCGTCGCCGGAAGAAAGCGTGGAAAAACAGCACGCTGGCGCCGGGTTCTGATCGAATATTAAAACTGCATTCCGCGGCCGTATAAGGCGCTATTGGCGCTGTCCCTGCGCGCAAAAGGCGGCTAGATATGCGCCGCCGGAGCGGGGATGGGGCCGCTCCCAAGCCTTGACAACTGGTCCCGCGAACAAGTTCTGGGAAATCGTCGCACGTGGACATGGACGGATTGAAACGACAGGCCGCCGCGCGCGCCCTGCAAGAGGTGCGCGACGGCATGAAGCTCGGGCTCGGCACCGGGTCGACCGCCAAGCATTTCGTCGACCTGCTTGGCGAGAAGGTGCGCGGTGGCATGAAGGTCGTGGGCGTGCCGACCTCGGAGGCGACCCGCGCGCAGGCGGAAGCCTGCGGCATTGCGCTCGCCACACTGGACGAGATCAACCATCTCGATCTCACGGTCGACGGCGCCGACGAGGTCGATCCCGCGCTCAACCTGATCAAGGGCGGCGGTGGCGCGCTGCTCCGCGAGAAGATCGTGGCGGCCGCATCCGATCGCATGGTCGTGATCGCCGATGAGAGCAAGTGGGTCGATCCGCTCGGCCGTTTCCCGCTGCCGATCGAGGTGAGCCCGTTCGGCCTCGCGGCGACCAAGGCGGCGATCGCCAAGGCCTTTGCGGAGGCCGGCGTTGCCGGCCAGATGGTGCTGCGGACGGCCAAGGATGGCCACGTTTTTGTCACCGATGGCGGCCACTGGATTGTCGACGCCCATCTGGGACGGATAGGGGATGCGCCGCGCCTGGCGGGACTGCTGAGCGTGATCCCGGGCGTTGTCGAACACGGGTTGTTCATCGGTCTCGCCGGCACGGTCGTGCTGGCGGGCGCGCAGGGAATTCGCGTTGTTGAACGGCGCTGACGCCGTAAATTCTGGGAGAATTAGAATGACGAGCTTTGTACGGATTTTGTCGGCCACAGGCCTCGGATTGGCTGTGGCCCTGACCGCCGTATCGGTGAGCGCGCAGCAGAAGGCGCCGGCTCCCGCGGCGGCGCCCGCGCTGAAGGAAGGCTCGCCGGCGGCGATCGCAGCGGCCAAGGAAATCCTCAAGATGAAGAACGCGAGCGCGATGTACGCCAACGCCGTTCCCAACATCGTGCTGCAGACCAAGGAAAGCCTGCTGCAGTCCAACCTCAACTACCAGAAGGACCTCAATGAGGTCGCCACCATCGTCGCCAAGAACCTGGCCGGCCGCGAGCAGGAGATCGGCGATGGCATGGCCAAGGTCTATGCCAACGAATTCACCGAGCAGGAACTGAAGGACCTCGTCACCTTCTACAAGTCGCCGCTGGGCCAGAAGCTGCTCGCCAGCGAGCCCCGGGCAATCCAGTTCTCGATGTCCTATATGAACCAGTGGGCGCAGCAGTTCGCCGAGACTGTGAACGCCCAGTTCCGGGCCGAGATGCGCAAGCGCGGCAAGGAGATCTAATTCTCTGAAGTAGGACATAGAGCGCCATGGCTGAATACGACGTCGATCTGTTCGTCATCGGGGGCGGTTCGGGCGGGGTTCGCGCCGCCCGTATCGCCGCCGGCCATGGTGCCAAGGTCATGGTCGCCGAAGAGTACCGGATGGGCGGTACCTGCGTGATCCGCGGCTGCGTGCCGAAAAAGCTGTTCGTGATCGGCTCGCACGTCCAGCAGGAGATCGAGGATGCCGCCGGCTTCGGCTGGACCATCCCGCAAGCCTCGTTCGACTGGCCGACGCTCGTCGCCAACAAGGACAAGGAAATTGCGCGGCTGGAGGCGGCCTATACCACCAATGTCGAAAAATCCGGCGCGCATATCGTCAAGACGCGGGCCATCTTCGAGGACGCGCACACGCTGCGTCTTGCGACCGGCGAGACGGTCAAGGCCAAGTACGTGCTGATCGCGACCGGCGGCGCGCCCAACCATGGGCCCGTGATTCCCGGTATCGAGCACGTGATCTCGTCCAACGAGGCGTTTCACTTGCCCGAGTTGCCGCGGCGCATCGTGATTCAGGGCGGCGGCTACATCGCGCTGGAATTCGCCGGCATCTTCGCCGGCTTCGGCTCGGACGTCACCGTGATCTACCGCGGCGACAACATCCTGCGCGGCTTCGACGAGGACGTCCGAGAGCATGTGCGCGCCGAGATGGAGAAGCGCGGCATCACCATCCTGACCGGCTGCACCGTTACCAAGGTCGATCGTCACGGCAAGGAATTCACCACGCATCTGTCCAACGGCTCGAGCCTCGCCTCCGAGAAGGTGATGTTCGCGATCGGCCGGCATCCGAACGTCGCCAATCTCGGCCTGGAGAAGGCGGGCGTCGCCATCAATCCGGACAATGGCGGCATCGCGGTCGATGCCTGGTCGAAAAGCTCGGTGCCGAACATCTACGCCATCGGCGACGTCACCCATCGCCACAACCTGACGCCGGTCGCGATCCGCGAGGGCCACGCCTTCGCCGACACCGTGTTCGGCAAGCGCCCGGTCCAGGTCGACCACGCCAGCATTCCGACCGCGGTGTTCTCGCAGCCGGAGGTCGGCACCGTGGGTCTGACGGAGGCCGAGGCGCGCGCGCAGTTCAGCCATGTCGACGTCTACAAGACCAGTTTCCGCCCCATCAAGGCGACGATGTCAGGCCGCGACACCCGCGTGCTGATGAAACTCGTGGTCGACGGCGTAAGCGACCGCGTGCTCGGCTGTCACATCGTCGGCGATTGCGCCGCCGAGACCATCCAGGTGCTCGCGATCGCGGTGAAGATGAAAGCGACCAAGGCCGACTTCGACGCGACCATCGCGCTACACCCCACCGCCGCCGAAGAACTCGTGACCATGCGCACGCCAAGCGCGCGGTACGTCAGGCAGGCCGCGGAGTAGCCCCCGCTCGTCATTCCGGGGCGCGCGAAGCGCGAGCCCGGAATCCGTCTTGCCATTCGCGTCCGCGGTCCGATGGATTCCGGGCCTGCGTGCTGCGCACGCATCCCGGAATGACGAGGGCGGAGGGGCAACGCTCCCGTCTCACTGCACAAGGCTGCGCACCGCCCACAGCCCTGCGAACACGGTGCGCAGCGGGGGCGATCCGGCCATGACGCCGGAAACTTGAATGCCCATGCAACGCATTTTGCTTCCGCGGCGGCGCCTCCGCGCCAGCGAGCGCTCAAAAGAACCTTTCCGGAGTTCGGCGATTAGGCGAACGAGGAAGCCCCTCAAAACCTGCGGAGAGTTCCATGCAAGTCCAGGAAATGATCAGCCGGCACCCACGGGCCCATGGCCAGGGCGATGGCCTGCTCGTCCGCTGCATCGAGGAATGCTATTCCTGCGCCCAGATCTGCACGTCTTGCGCCGACGCCTGCCTCGCCGAGGACATGGTCAAGTCGCTGACGCAATGCATCCGCCTCAATCTCGACTGCGCAGACGTCTGCAATATCACCGGCAGGATGGCCACCCGTCAGACCGGCTGGGACGACGAAATGATCCGCCGCATGCTGCACACTTGCGCCGCTGCCTGCCGGCTCTGCGCCGACGAATGCCAGAAGCACGCAGGCGAGCACGAGCATTGCCGCATCTGCGCCGACGCCTGCCGCCGCTGCATGCAGGCCTGTGACGAGGCCGGACGCAGCATGGCGCATTGACGGAACTGACCCGACAGCCATCTGTCGACGCGGCTATTCCGCGCCTTGCCGCCGGAACGAAGCGGCCGCTCTTGGCTTATGAGAACAGGAGTTTTGGTTTCGAGCAGAGCGGCGAGGAGCACATGCTCGCCCTGTCCATCATATGGAGCTGTCCAAACTGTCATCTGCCGCTGACGCACGTGGAGACAGTTTGGGACATGGAGAAAAGAGAGCGTATTCGGATATTCGAGTGTGGTCGCTGCACCGAATTGATCTGGGAGGATTCGTCGTGCGCGGTGGCCGCTTCACGCGCGAAGCGCTCGACTGTCCGTCAGCCTCACCACGTTACGCGAAAGGCCACCTTGCGCCCATAGCGGGGAGAAATCTCACCTGCCAGGAGCATCGGCGGCGCTGCGGGGCTCCCGCCGGCCGCCATCCGAGGGCCTGTCCGTATCCGGCTAACCGGGGCGGTCGAGTATCTCGCGGACGCGCAAAGCAAGCTTTGCTTGCGATACGGGCTTTTCCAGGAGATCGACCCCTTGATCCAGCCGGCCTTGGTGCACAATGGCGTTGCGCGAATAGCCGGTCATATAAAGGATTTTGAGTTCCGGCCGGATTTGGATCGCTCGTTTGCCCAGTTCCCTGCCGTTCATGCCGGGCATCACCACGTCCGTCAGCATGAGATTGATGTGCGGCTGATCCTGCAGCAGCAGCGTGAGCGCCGCTTGCGCGCTTGGAGCGGTGAGCACGCGATAGTTCAGGTCGCGCAGCAGCTCACCTACATAGGCGCGGAGATCTTCGTCGTCCTCAACAACAAGGATTGTCTCAACCTTGTCGCCTTCGGCGAAAGGCTCGCTGATCTCTTCCGCTTCCATGACCGCGCCATGGTGGCGCGGGAAATACATCTTGATGGTCGTTCCCTGTCCCACCTCGCTGTAGATCTTGACGTGTCCGCCCGACTGCTTGACGAACCCGTAGACCTGGCTGAGACCGAGGCCCGTGCCGTGGCCGGCTTCCTTTGTCGTGAAGAAGGGCTCGAAGGCATGATGCAGCACGTCCTGGTTCATGCCCACGCCGTTGTCGGTGACGCATACGACCACATACTGGCCCGGCGTCAGCTCGGGATTGCGTGAGCAATATTCCTCGTCGGCGGCGACGTTCACCGCTTCGATCGTGAGCTTGCCGCCCTCCGGCATGGCATCGCGCGCGTTGATCGCGAGGTTGACGAGCGCCGATTCCAGGTGGTTGGGATCGACCTCCACCTGCCAGAGGCCGGCGCTGCCGACGGTCTGCACTTCGATCCGCTCACCAAGGGTCCGCTGCAGGAAGTCCTGCAGGCCGGCCAGGAAGTTGTTGGGGTTGATCGACCTGGGGTCAAGCGCCTGGCGGCGCGAGAAAGCGAGCAGCCTGCTGGTCAGCGCGGCCGCACGTTGGGCGCCGCGCTTGGCGTGAGCGAGCGCGCGTTGGATGCTGCTGTTGGCCGGAACCTGCTTGAGATGGCGTTCGGCGGTTTCGAGATTGCCGATCACGATCATCAAGAGGTTGTTGAAATCGTGCGCGATGCCGCCGCTGAGCTGTCCGACCGCTTCGAGCTTCTGCGAGGCGACCAGCTGGTTTTGAATTTCCGCCAGCTTATCCTGGGCCTCCTTGCGCTCGCTGATGTCCCGCGTGACCTTGGCAAATCCGATCAATTCGCCGTTCTCGTCGGTGATCCTGTCGATCACCACGGAGGCCCAGAACTTCGAGCCATCCTTGCGGATTCGCCAGCCCTCGGCCTCGAACCGGCCTTGGCGCGCGGCCTGCTCCAGCGCCTTTTTCGGAATCTCGAGGGCGCGATCCTCTTCGCTGTAGAAGCGTGAGAAATGCTGGCCGATGATCTCGTCCGGCTCGTAGCCCTTGATCCGCTGCGCACCGGGGTTCCAGGTAACAATGTTGCCGGCAGCATCGAGCTGGAAGATCGCATAATCGACGACCGCTTCGATCAACTGCCGATAGCGCTGCTCGCTCTCCAGAAACCTCTGGTGGGCGTCCTGCCGCTCGGTGATGTCGCGGGTCAGCTTGGCGAAGCCAAGCAGCCTTCCTTGTTCATCCTTGATGGCATCGAGCACGACCATTGCCCAGAACCGGCTGCCGTCCTTGCGCACCCGCCAGCCTTCGGCGGTGAACCGTCCTTTCTCGCGGGCAGTGGCGAGCGCCCGTTCTGGCAGCCCAGCGTCGCGATCCTCGGGTGGGTAGAACATCGAGAACGATTTTCCGATGATTTCATCGGCGCGGTAGCCCTTCAGGCGCGCGGCGCCGGAATTCCAGCTCGCGATCGTGCCATCCGGCTCGACCATGTAGATGGCGTAGTCGACAATGGCGTCGATGAGGAGTTGAAGGCGTTCAGCGTCCGCTATCTGGTTTACGGGGTGTTCCATGCTTGGGAAGGCTGCTCGCGTGTCGAGGCATTGGGGCCGTGCAGGTTCTGCGCTGCACGATTGGCGGTGTTGCTGACAATAATAGCAGTAGCTCTAGCTAGTTCCGCTATCGGCCAAACGGCTTACCGTGACCGATAGGCAGTGATGATCGACCGGTCCGGCACACCCCTAACGACGGCCGCATAGACATAGGTTGTGGCGCGAGTCGGCGGCGGCTGTGAGCATGACGTGCCGGACTATTGACACCCCTTGTGAGTCCGGCAGGCCTCCGGTCCCCAGCTCATTCGGAGCTGGGGATTTTTATTCCTGCAGCCGCGGGCTGCGATGGATCGTTGCGGCCGCAGCCTTTTCCAGTTTGTTTGGAAATCCGGCTTGCGTTGGCGCGGATGGAAAGCGAGGAAATCTGGTTCCGGAATTAACCTGAATCCGCAGCATCAAGCTTAATTCCGGTATTGTGCTGCGGTCGGGAAATCTTGGCACTAGGTTGCGGTATGCCAAACCGCAACCGCCGCAATGAGCCGCCATCAGCGCCCTGGATCAGAAACGATCTGCGCGCCCAGTACGAAGAGCTTCTTCGCCTGCGAGCCAAGTTGAAGCGCTTGCTCGCGAAGAAGAAGCGCGGTCAATCGAAGCGACGGTCCAGCCACCATTAAAGCGAAGGACGAGCTATGATGTGCTCTTGCACATCAGAGAATCCATTAGGCCACAAGCGTGAACGGCGAAATGGACTCAATGCCGGACTTGGGCAAAATGCGATCTCACTCTCGTGGAATTTGTGCACCCGGCGCGGCGTGACTGTGAGGCCTCCTTTCCGGCGGCGACATAATGCGATCGATTCTACGGCACATAGCCTTGTAGCAATCGCATGCCGCTGCTTCGAGCCGCGGTCTGTCAATCTCAATCAGACCCCGCCGATTGGACCGGATGGCGCGCGACACCCGAAGCTTGTGCACGACCTGCGTCACGGTCGTTCGCCGCACGCCGAGCAACGTCGAAAGTTCCTCCTGCGTCACCGGCAGGATGTCACCATGAATTCTATCGTGGATGTGGAGCAGCCACCGCGCCAAGCGGGCGTCGACCGAGTGCAGCGCATTGCAGGCGCCCACGTACTGGAATTGCGTCATCAGGACCCCGGTGTGGGCCCAAACCAAATCCCTGATCGCGCCACTGTGGCTGAAGGCCGCATGAAATCTTGCAGGAGAAATCTGCAACGATGTCCCAGCGACGAGCACGATCGCGGTCGCCTCAGAGCGGGTGGGGCCCAGCGCCGACAACAGCCCCGCGGCTGCCTCATTCCCGATGACAGCGGTTGCCACCGTTTGTCCGTTGGGCATGTCCAGCATGAACGAAATCGTCGCGCTGCATGGGAAATAGATCTGCTCAATTCGCTCCGTTGATCGTATCAGAACCTCGTCGCGTTCAAGCGATACGTTTCGGAGGTAGGGAGCGAGCAAATTAAAATCTGCCGGCGGCAGTGCAGCTAACAGTCGATTACCAACCCTGGTAGGGTGCTCCATCACGGGAAAGCTCCTTCCCTCGACGGACGTGCGGCTCTCTGCAGAGAATTTCGGGGGCCAGGCTGCGGTGCCGCGCCTGATGGTCTTTCATTTCGCTAAGGTGTCCTGCTTGAAACGCAGTGGTGGTAGCTTGGCAGCCTCTTCGCGAAGCGCCTTAGCGTCCGCAGCCGGCGGGAGCACAACCGATCTCTCGGTTACCGACGCCCGCGAATAATCGCCACCAGCAACGCTAAAATTATGCGCCTAAATCCAAAATCGCGCTAGCCCTCCACGATGAACGATTTCGTAAGAACCTCGGGGCGTTTTGATCTGGATCAAGCTCGGCGGATGGGGCGGTGAACTCGTGGAAGGCTTTGATCTAAGTCAAACGAAATGCAGGCTCGCAACGAAAACTGTTGATGGTGCTGGTCCCCCTTTGGCGCGGGCATCTCTGCTGGAGCTATCGGATCGACGGCACTCCACAATCGGGAGGATGCCCATGGCTCGTTACGGTCTCATCGGCTTCGCGGCAGCCATTCTTGTCGCTGCCAGTTTGGTTCCAGATGACGCTTTTGCCCGCCGTGGTGGAGGTGGAGGGCTCCGTGCCGGTGGATTTCATGGCGGCGGCATGCGCGGCGCTCAGTTCCGGGGCGGGGCTGTTCATGCCGGGCGCGTCGGCGGATACGGGGTCGCCGGACGTGGATACGGGTATCGGCCAATAGCGGGGCGGCCGGTTGCCCGAGGGGTTTATGGCAATGCGGCTTATCGTGGGGCGTGGACAGGAGCGGCCTATGGTCTGGGTGCGGCAGCGGTCGGAGCCGCCGCAGCCGGGGCCTACGGCTACTACGGCAGCGGCTACAACAACTGCTCCTATGACACCTACGGCAATTGGGTCTGCCCGGGTCAGTATCCCTATGGATATCGGTAGTGACGACATTGATCGATTTGCGGACGGCAGCGCGCCAAGGCGGTTGCCGCCCGCTTTCAGATTTGTCGCCGCTTCCAGCGTCGCGTGCGCGGTGAGACGAATTATGCAAGCGATTCCAACAGGATTTGCCTCGTCCAGCCCTCGCACGAAAAATAAACCGCTTAACCCGTCGGGCAAATCAGTGATTTAACTCGGCGCGTCTCACGGCGGATGAGGGGCGGCT